>JBCBST010000172.1:0-5585 GCA_039819115.1 Bacteroidota bacterium | reverse complement strand
TTTGTACCCCCCTGTTTAGTCAACCGTACACAGAAACAATCTCGTCTCCGGATGAAGGAATACACGTTGAAGTGACGTTAACGCAAGGGCAGCTGTTTTATACGCTTTCAAAAAAGAAACGGCTCATCCTGGATACATCCCGTCTTGGGTTAGAGTTAAAAGAAGGGAATCTGTCGTCAAAACTCACTTATCACTCATCAACAACATCGTCGTTTGACGAAACCTGGACTCAACCCTGGGGTGAAGTAAAGGACATCAGGAATCACTACAACGAGCTCAATCTCGAATTGGAACAAGAAGAGACCGGACGGAGGATGAACGTCGTCTTCAGAGTGTTTGATTATGGAATCGGATTTCGATACGAATGGCCGGAGCAGGAGAATTTGGATGAGTTCGTAATTCTTGATGAACTCACCGAGTTTAATCTGGCTGACGACCCTCAAAGCTGGTGGATCAAGGCGTATATTTTGAATCGGTACGAGCATCTGTATGAAAAGTCGGAGGTTTCCAGGATCGATACGGTTCAAACCCCATTTACCATGGAAACCCAGGATGGTTTGTTTCTGAGTATACACGAGGCGGCATTAACCGACTATGCAAGTATGACACTTGCCCGGACCGGGGGTACTAAGCTTGAGGCCGATTTAGTGCCCTGGCTTAATGGCGATAAAGTACGAGCCAAAGCCCCTCATGTTTCTCCATGGCGAACCATCCAGGTAGCAGAAAAAGCAGGTGATCTGATCACAGACTATCTGATCCTGAATCTGAATGAGCCATCCAGAATTGAAAACACAGATTGGATTAAACCAGCTAAGTACACAGGTATCTGGTGGGATATGCACCTGGGTACCAAAACCTGGGGATCGGGCCCAAACCATGGTGCAACCACGGAATACACCAAAGAATTGATTGATTTTACATCAAAGCATGGTTTTTATGGTGTGTTGGTAGAAGGCTGGAACACGGGATGGGATGGTTCCTGGTTTGAAAATGGCGATGTATTTAGCTTTACCGAACCTTATCCCGATTTTGATATTGTCGAAGTGACCCGCTATGCTGAGGAAAAAGGAGTGAAGTTAATTGGCCATCATGAAACCTCTGCTGGTATTTCAAATTATGAGCGGCAGGTAGATGATGCATTTGCTTTTTATCGTGAACATGGCGTAGAAGCTATTAAAACGGGATATGTAGGAGATTTTGTTGAAGGTGGACGATGGCATCATGGACAGTTTATGGTACGCCATTACCGCAGTATCGTAGAGAAGGCAGCCAAGGCAAACATCATGCTGGATGTGCATGAGCCAATCAAAGCGACCGGTATACGCCGTACCTGGCCAAACATGATGACTCGTGAAGGAGCCCGGGGTCAGGAGTATAATGCCTGGTCTGTTGATGGGGGTAATCCACCCTCACATACGGTACTGTTGCCGTTTACACGATTATTAGGCGGTCCAATGGATTACACCCCTGGTGTATTTGATTTGTTACTGAACGACAAGCCGGAAAACCCTAACAATAACCGGGTACAATCTACCATAGCGAAAGAATTAGCGCTTTATATTGTGTTATACAGCCCGATGCAGATGGTGGCTGATCTGCCAAAAAACCTTGAGGCCAATCCTGTCGCTTTAGACTTCGTGAAAGATGTTCCAGTGGATTGGGATGAGACCAGGGTGCCAAGAGCAGAAGTTGGCGAGTATATTGTTACCGTGAGAAAAGACAGAAACTCAAGTGATTGGTATCTGGGAGCTATTACGAATGAAAACGCCCGGTCTTTTGACTTAAAGATGGATTTCCTTGAGCCTGGTAAGAACTATACGGCATATATTTATAGCGATGGTGCTGGGGCAGACTGGGAAACCCGACCCTATTTAATGATGAAGTATAATCAAACCGTGACGGCCGGGATGGATCTTCGTATTAACCTTGCTCCTGGAGGGGGTATGGCTGTTCGTTTTACAGAGCAGTGATCATACTGAGCATGATGAAATGTTTGTTCTCCGGCTACTACATAGAACCCTCCTTTTTTTACACGTGCTTTTTATATCCACGGTATGCGGTCTCAGCACATCAGCAATTGCTCAGGATTCTTCTATGCGTATCATGACCTATAACATCCGATATGATAATCCAAATGATGGGGTTAATGCGTGGATGAATCGAAAAGAATGGCTTGCCGAGACGATTTCTGCTGCTGACCTTGATATCCTGGGTATACAGGAAGGCCTGCATCATCAGGTTACTTATTTGGATAGTCTGCTTCCGGGTTTTTCGTATCTGGGTTCCGGCAGACAAGACGGCAAGGAACAAGGGGAGTACGCAGCGATTTTCTATAAAACCCAGCGATTTGAGGTCATAAAAAATGGGGTTTTCTGGCTGTCGGAAACTCCAGAGACGGTGTCGGTTGGATGGGATGCTTCTTTGGAGCGCATTTGTACTTATGCGTTGTTAAAAGAGAAGGAGACAGGTGAGTCAATTTGGGTATTAAACACTCATTTCGACCATAAAGGAGAGCAGGCGAGAGTGGCATCTGCAAAGCTGATCCTGGAATGGATTGATTCGAATAACCCGTCCTCTTTGCCCGTAGTATTGATGGGCGATTTGAACGCAAGAGAATCTTCAGAACCCATCCACTTGTTTTCTGAATATCTGGTTGATACAAAGGCTATTCCTGATTCCCTGAAAACAGGACCCTATGGCACGTTTAACGGATTTGATGTGAACACTCCGTTGGATCGCAGGCTGGACTATATCTTTGTCTCTGGGCGGTTTACTATCCATTCGTACTCCGTACTGAACACTATTCGTGATCAACGAACACCGTCTGACCATCTTCCTGTACTAGCCGAAATAAGTCTTTAATCTTTAAGTGTTACGTAAATGGCTGATCTTATTAAGTTATACGAATCAAACATTGATGAACGAAAGCTTGCCCAGGTCGTATACACCCTTAAGCAAGGTGGGTTAATCATCTACCCGACAGACACCGTATATGGTTTAGGATGTGATATAACCAACAAAAAAGCACTCGAAAAGCTTGCCCAAATCAAAGGGGTTAAACTTGATAAGGCCCATTTTTCCTTTATCTGTTCAGACCTTACCCATCTTGCTGATTATGTAGCTCAGCTGGATACGTCCACGTTTAAGCTGTTGAAACGTAATTTGCCCGGACCATACACGTTTATTCTGCCTGGTGGAAGAAACCTTCCGGCTACGTTTAAACGAAAAAAAGAGGTGGGTATCCGAGTGCCGGCTCATGCGATCCCGCGTGCCCTTGTTACGTCTCTGGGTAATCCGATTGTATCCACATCCATAAAGGATGATGATGAAATTCTGGAGTATACCACAGACCCTGAATTAATACTTGAAGACTGGAAACATCTTGTTGATATCGTGATTGATGGCGGGCCTGGTGGTAATGTTCCGTCTACCGTAGTTGACCTTATGCAGGGAGAACCACTGCTGGTGAGAGAGGGTAAAGGAAGTACATTGTTATAAAAAAAGCCTCTTATCTTTTGAAATAAGAGGCTTTTCAGATGACCCCAACCTTACGGTTGATAAACTTTTTCAGGCCGACAATTTTTCTGCAGCTGCTACAACATAATCTTTAATTGCAGCAAAAGCATCAAGTGTTTTTTCAATGTGGATGGAATTATGAGCAGCAGTTGGTATCAATCGTATAAGAACGGTGCCTCTGGGTACGACTGGGTAAGCCACTCCACTCACAAACACTCCATGCTCTTCCCGAAGTTTACGCATGATATCCTGGCAAAGTGCGGTACTTCCTTTAGTTAATACGGGGGTGACCGGGCTCTCTGAAGGTAACACCGTATACCCGATTTCAACTAAGCCGTTTCGGAGTTGTAAGGTGTTATCCCAAAGCTTTTCTCTCCACTCAGGGTGATCTTTGATCATTTGAAGACGTTTACGGGCGGTAACCACCATAGGCATGGGCAGTGATTTTGCAAATACCTGACTTCTTGAGTTCGCTTTCAGAAATTCGATCACACGATTATCAGAAGCGATAAAAGCTCCGATTAACGCGAATGCTTTTGCGAACGTACCGAAATAAATATCGATTCCATCCTGGCAGCCAAGTTGGGTGCCTGTACCCGATCCATCATGTCCAAGGGTTCCGATACCATGCGCATCATCAACCAGAAGACGGAAGGGTACTTCCTTTTTTAATTCAATGATTTCGGGTAAGATGCCAAGATCTCCGGTCATTCCGAATACACCCTCAGTAACAACGAGAATGGAAGAGTTCTCTTTAAGCTTGCTCTTAGCACGGAACAACTGTTTTTTGAAGCTTTCAATGTCATTGTGCTTGAACACCGACTTATCGGCCATAGAAAGCTGCTTTCCGTCTACAATGCAGGCATGACTCAATTCGTCATAAATCAGAAAGTCATTTCGGTCAACCAACGCATGGATCGTGCTCATTATGCCCTGGTAGCCATAATTCAACAACTGAGCATCTTCTTTTCCGGTAAACTCAGCGAGTTCACGCTCAAGTGCTTCATGCTCGTCGGAGTTTCCTGTCATTAACCGGGCGCCCATTGGAGCGCTGAGGGAATACTTAGCCGCAGCTTCGGCATCCACTTTTTTAATTTCCTCGTTACTGCCAATGCCTAGGTAGTCGTTTATACTCCAAACGACCATGTCTTTGCCATTGAATTTCATCTCAGGTCCGAGAGGGCCCTCCAGTTTCGGAAACGTGTAATATCCGTAGCCTTCTGAGGTAAATGGGCCAAGTGGGCTTGGTCTGCTTGCAAGCTTATCAAATAAATCCATGAAGTGTATCTAAATCGAAGAGTATCTAATAAGGCCTTAAAGCCTTTCGAAAAATGTGCAAAAAGGTAAGGAAAACCCGCTTTAATAGGAAATGATGAAGCACCCCAAAGTATCTTCTTTGCTTCCTAAGGGTTGGAAGCATGTTGAATGGCCTCGATTCTTTTCAAAACGGGTGGGTGCGAATAGTTCAGAAAAACATATAACGGGTGCGGGGTTAAGTTCGACAGATTGTCTTTAGATAACTTTTTGAGCGCACTTATCATAGCCTGCGGTTTTCCGGTTGTTTCAGCAGCGTATGCGTCAGCTTCAAATTCATGTTTTCGGCTGGTCCAGTTTCCGGCTAGACCCAGCATCATGCTAATGGGCGTATACATCAACCCAAAGAAAATGAGTCCACTGTAAACCGAAGGAGAATCCATAAAAAAGGCTTCAAACAGTGGATCAAAACTCAGAAAAAAAGAAAGGAGGAATAAGGTAAAACCCGTCTGTATGCTACCTGTTATCATTCCTTTGATGATGTGTTTCTTTTTATAGTGCCCTACTTCATGGGCAAGCACGGCAACAAGTTCTTCGGTGGTGTGATTTTTTATAAGGGTATCAAACAGAGCAATACGCTTGTTTTTCCCAAATCCGGTAAAAAACGCATTCGATTTTGACGATCGCTTAGAGCCATCCATTACAAATAACCCTTGTAAAGGGAAGGACACTGATTGTATATAGGTTTCGATCCCGGAGCGCAATTCACCTTCCTCCAGCGGTTGAAAGGTATTAAATAAAGGCATGATCCAGGT
>JBCBST010000171.1:0-5685 GCA_039819115.1 Bacteroidota bacterium | reverse complement strand
AGATACTGGGGCGACTTAGGATTCATCCATCTTTGTTTTGATGTCCAGGGTATGGACGCGCTCAAAGCGGAATGTCAGGAAGCCGGTTTCCCTTTCACCGTAGATTCAGCCAATAGCTTTGATATGGGCGAAGCAGCAGGACGGTTTACTTATATTGAAGATCCAGATGGCACCCTCATTGAATTTGTGGAAACCCATAAAGTGCCGATCATGAAAAAACTGGGCTGGTATATTGATATGACCAAACGCGATCCCCAAAAAAATCTACCCAACTGGATGATTGGCGCACTCCGTTTCAGCCGGATGAAGGAGTAAGGCATGAAAAACGGATCTGTTTGGCTAATCGGTCTTATGCTCTTTGGTTTTAGCTGGAGTGCCTTCGGTCAGGTGATTGATACCACATCTCTTAACGCTCTGGAAAAGCTGCAATCGGGTGATATCCCGATCCTTGAGGGAGAAGTGTATGTCGAGTTTACCGATACCGTTACTCCCGGTTTTATCCGGGCTCAGTTCGATGCACTTGAAATTGAAATCAGCTTGCTTCAGGTGTCCCCGTTCTCTTTTTTCAGATATGGCTCTTTATCCGTTGAGCAGGAGCAGGAGATACAGGCTTTTTCGTTCATCGATTCGCTGGTTCAAGGCACCAAACCGGAAGGCAATTTTACCATCCCCATAACAACCGCCTACCTGGGGCATCGCTTCACACAAAGCCAGGCAGATTCGTTGTACGCATTGATGGAACCGTATCGATTCGAAGAACCTGTTTATTTCCCTAAAGGCGCTAATGTGCGCTGTGTGCCTGGAAAGGAAGAGGATATGATGACCCAACTGGAACGACTGCCGTTTGTAAAAAGCACGGCATTAATCGTGTTTATTGAATGAAGGTAGCTCAATAAAACCGGACAGGAATTTCGGCCTGTACCGTATCCCAGGCCATCGTCATAGTGGTCAAGCTATACGTCAACTCACTGAATGATATGGTAAACGCCTCAACCGGTTGTTCTGTCGAGGTGATCGGAACTTCAATCCGCTTATAATCCAGTGACGGGTTGTATTCAAACGCACCCCATTGTCCCAGCCCGTAATTCAAAATAAGCGTCCAGTATTCCTGCTCAGGAATAACAAACATGGCATAGGTACCCTGTTCAACCAACTCACCGGCTACTAAAATAGGTTTTGTTATGGTGATTTCAGTAGCCTCGTTTGCACCACATCTCCATACTTCACCATAGGGTGCCAAATCACCAAACACTGTGCGTCCGTTTTTAAAAGGCTGACCATACACCACCTTCACATACGTGCCGTCACCCTTAACCGAGGCAATGGCGATGGGGCTTTTGCGGTTACCCGGGGTACTATCCTGCGGATTGTCATCCGTTTTGGATGAACAGCCCGAAGCCAGTATCGCGACAAGCATCAATAACCGAAAAATCATCAGAATGCTCCCAGGATAAATTGGGTGTTATTGCGGGTGGGTTCATAGGTAAATCCTGCTCCAATATCGAAATTGATATTCGAAAACGTAAACCCAAATCGTAACCCTGCACCAAACACCGTACGCGAACCCGATGACCAGTTATCCGCATTTAAGTCCGTTAACGTATGCGTGAATCCCGTCAGATAAATCCGGCTCAGGTACACGGGTAAGGTCAAAAATCCGTCATCGGGGTGGATCAACGGCACCGTATACCGTGTGGTAAAACGTCCAATGTTCCGGGTGTTCCGGTCACCGATTACAAAGCCTTCCCTATTCAGATCAAAGCCCAGAGGTTCTATGGTAGAATTGTCAAAAAAGCGATCATCGCTTTGGGTCAGTACCCGCGCATCCAGCATTAACGATTGGTTCCAGGTGCGAAGAGGGGAGATAAACGTTCTTGCACCCGCATACAACGACTCCCGGGTGCCATCCGCATCCGGATTATTCAAGCTGGTGACATTTCGTGCAAAATCGATTTCAGTGAATGCAAAAAAGACAGCGCCGGCTGAAGGTTGTGCATCTCTGCTGAACTGAAGAATATTGTGAAAATACTGGGTATAGAGAACGCCGGTAAACTGTGTAAGCCAATTATCCTGTTCAAAAAACTGTTCGGTTACCCGACGGTTATTCCCATCCAGAAACTGAAGCCGTTCAAACTCTATACCTGGTCGGATAAGCAGCGATGTTAATCGGGTATCCCGTCGGAAATCGTAGCTGAACGGAATGTATGCTCCCACTCCCTGACTTTCGAGGTTACCCACATACAGAGTGGATCTGGTTCCATCAGGCTGTGTTTGCGTAACCCGGGAGAAATTCGGTTCGGAAAACACCCGGAGTTGAAATCCCGGAAAAAACGTGGAGTTACGATAGGACCCGTTCAGATACAACCGGTTTTCCACCATCGTCAGGTCGGCCTGGTACGTTTGGCTGCGAAGGATATCGGTACTGAATAGCCCTACCCCCCACTGGTTCCGATTCAGGTTTGCTTCGCGAACCGTAGGGAAAAACCCGCGGGGCTTCACCCAGGATCGATCGGCCTTATAATCACTTGCCCTCCAATTCTGTGCTCTCTCCGTCCATTCGCTCCCCAATAGGGGGCGGTTTAGTACAGTGGTAAGTTCCGGATCTGGTTTCCATTCCTCGGGAGATACAACCTGGTTTAACCAGTGTTCCCGATCGAGCGTAGCCAGCAAAAACTCGTTATCAATCAAGGTAACGTAGGCTAGCTGTGTTCCATCCGGCGAGTAATCCGCCTCCAGGCTATTAAACAAGGACTGAGTCAGCTGTACCACTTCATCCGTTTGAGGATAGTATTCATATACGTTCATAACCCCGCCTACGTCCGACGTGAACAGCAGGCGATCTCCATCCGGGTGCCACCTGGGATCCTGTATGTTCGCCGTTTTAAATGCCACATTGGGCTCAGAAGGCCAGTTATCCAGGTTATTCGCATCTACCAGCCATAACCCTTGAACCCCACGTTGGTTTACAATAACGGCCAGTTGATCCGGGTTAGCCGGGTTTGTACGAAGGGATACCGGTATGGCATCCAGAAACGTCTTGAGTACCGTTATGCTACCATCCGAGCGGAGTTCAACCAACCATCCGTTGGAATCGTCGGTTTGTAAAGCCAATACCCGACCGCCCTGATAAGTAGGGGCATATACCCGCTTATTTCGTGTTAAATCCGTCCGCTTCCCAGTACGGATATTCAGTTCAGCAACATCCATCAGAAAAACCGATCGAAAGAGAGGGTCGCCATCATAGTTAGCATATATCAGCTTATTCCGATCCTTCGACAGCTCGTAGTTATAATCCCTTACCAGGAAGTCTTCATGGAACAATCGCGTTTTCCCGGTTCGAAGAGAATGTGTATACAGTCCCTGACGCGCATTATAAAAACGACCATGAAAGATAATCTCATCCTCCGAAATCCATAACGGTCGGGACAACACCCGCCCTTTAAACGGGATGGAAAGGACGCGCTCTTTTTCCGTGGTATTTGCGCCCAGCTTACTCAGTCGTTCCTCCTCCTTTTGGGTTCGGTACGCTATAAACTCTTTATACAGTTCATCGGGCCATTTGCCGGTTTGCTGCCTCAACGCCACTCCATAACCCATAAAGAAGTAGCTGTAATGAAAGCGAATAGCTTCTTTTGACGTATCGTCTCCGTAGGTTTCATGCAGCCATTCTATGAACGGCGTACTGGCGGCATAGTGACGATTAAAGGGAAGCGTAAATTGAGACTCAATAAAGGTTTGTCCCATACTCCAGGGCCCTGACCCTGCAAACCGGGCGTTGATCTGATTCGCAAAAAACGGGTAGTTACCACGCCCCCCATGCTCCGATACCCCCGTTGATTCGTAATGCGTTGCAATACCTTCATGAACGCCTGAAGGAGCCCAGAAATGAAACGTGCGTCGGATATCAGGCGACAATAGCCCGATGATGCCCGGAAGATTTGCCTTGGGTTCATTCGAATTGATGTGCAGAGCATGTACCAGTTCATGGGGCAGGACGGTTTCCATCCAGTCTCCCGACTGCGGATTCAGGTTCTTGCCCTTAAACGGAGCCAGTACCACTTCTGAATGAAAGGGTGCGGTGCTCACAAACCCGTTGGTTAAATCGTTGTAGCTATCCAGTACAACCGGAAAATTGGTTAACGATCCACCCACAAATTGTTGAACAGAATCGTACTGGTTCTCGAGGATCATACCCGACCGGCGGGCCAGGGAATCGTAACCGGCTGGAAAAATGATGCGGAAATGAGGGGTTTTCAACTGTTGCCAGTTGAGTTGGGCCGGACGATAGAGATTTCCATAAATACCTACCTGGCCTATGACCGCGCAAGAACTGAAAAACAGCAAACAAAAAAGAATAAGGCAGCGCTTGCCTGTCATAATCATAACCTAAGATTGATAACCCGGTAAAAACCGGTATACCGCCCAAAAATGGGAAAATGCTCCTCCCATCACAAACAAGTGCCAAAGTTCATGAAAACCGAAGTGCTTTGTGCGGAAGTTTGGTTTTTCCAGCACATAAATAACAGCGCCAATGGTATAGAAGAGACCTCCAGCCCCAATCCAGAGCAGAAAAGGATGGGGCAATAACGTCCATAACCGTGGTAGTATTATGAGGGCAGCCCATCCCATAAATAAGTATAAGATGGTGGAAAACCATCGGGGTGCATTCAGCCAGAAAATCTTTTTAAGCACTCCTCCCGTGGCAAATAACCATACTCCCAACAGCATTCCTATACTCCATGCGCCGTCCAGAGCGATCGCACAAATAGGAGTGTAACTCCCGGCTATCACTATATAAATCATAATGTGATCGATACGTCGAAATTCCTCTTCCTTCTTAAAGCTTACATTCACGGCATGATACAGGGCACTGGACAAGAACATCGAGCTTACCGATATACCGAATACAGCAAAAGCAATAAGATGCACCCAGGAATTATCGGGGGTTTTGATGAGTAACAGGATCATCCACGCAAACGATATGATGGCACCGATCAGATGTGAATAGGCATTAAAGGGCTCTCGAACAGGAAATAAATAACGCAACAGGCTCAGCTTGGTTATGAGTAGATCCTAAAGTTAACCAAAGCGTATGTTCCAATACACATAAACCAGTGCAAAACCCGTAAGAAATAACAATCCCGACACACTCAGCCATTGCAACCAGCGGGGTGGGGTATAGGCTTCAGGAAAATGCGCATCCATCACCAGTTTATAATTCAGGTACGCCAGTACGGGAGCCGTAAGAAAAGACAGAGTGGTTGCAAGGTCTACCAGCAGTGTAAATGCCGATCCGGCAATGGCCATCACAATGAGGGAGCCCGTTGAAATCAGCACCAGCAGACTCCGATATAGCCCCGGACCATCCCAATGCGAGGGAATAATGGGTTTCAACAGCTCTTCCGTAACACGAGGGTAGGCATCCGTAACCGTAAGGGTGGTGCTGAACATGGTGGTGAAGGCGCATATAATGATAATCCAGTAGGCCCAGTCACCCATAGTGGCTGTGTACAGGCTCACTAACTGATTGGCAAAGCCCGAACCTCCGGAAGCAAATTCTTCGCCCGCTCCAAACATCACTAAAGCCCCCAGACTGAGAAACCCAATGGCCAGCACACCTGCACCGATGTACCCGATGTTGAAATCCGTGAGACAATCTTTCATGCTGGGGCATACTCCCGTTTG
>JBCBST010000170.1:0-5724 GCA_039819115.1 Bacteroidota bacterium | reverse complement strand
GAAGGGCTGCGGTTCGCCATCCGTGAGGGTGGACGTACCGTAGGCGCCGGTGTAGTAACTAAAATTTTAGATTAAGACTGCACCCATTACATATTGACTACACGTCTTAAGAGTAGGTGGTAACCCGCCTACTCTTTGGCGTGTAAATACGGGCATAGCTCAGTTGGTAGAGCACTGGTCTCCAAAACCAGGTGTCGGGAGTTCGAGTCTCTCTGCCCGTGCAAAAAACAACGTTCTCTATGAATAAAATTAGAAGTTTTTTTGACGGAGTAGTAAAGGAATTCAAAAAAGTATCCTGGCCTACTCAAAAGGAACTGGTTGATAACACCATCATTGTGGTTGTGTTTTCTATCATTCTTTCGGTTTTCATTTTCGGAGTTGATCAGCTATACAGCACCGTACTAGAAGCGATTTATAATTGAAATGAGTAAAGAATTAACCCATGGCTGGTACGTAGTACGCAGCTTTTCCGGCCATGAGAAAAAAGTAAAAGAATTCCTGGAACGCGAGGTCGAAGAACAAGGTCTTTCAGACAAAGTTCATGAGATTCTGGTGCCCACTGAAACGGTAGTTGAAATCCGGGGGGGTAAAAAGCGTACCAGAGAGAAAAACTTTTTTCCAGGGTACATTCTGGTAAATACGCACTACGACGAAGAAGTAAACAACCTTATTCAAAGTGCTCCTTCGTGCCTTGGATTTTTGAAGGTTGGAAAAAACCAGTTAGTGCCTACTCCGCTTAAGAAGCATGAAGTAAAGCGTATTATTGGTCGCGTTCAGGACGGATCCAATGATGAAACGCTACAGGTAGACATACCTTATAATGAAGGTGATTTGGTACGCGTAGTATCAGGTCCATTCAAAGATTTTGATGGTACAGTCCAGGAAATAAACACCGACAAGCTGAAATTGAGAGTGTTAGTAAGCATTTTTGGACGCCGTACCCCGGTAGAAGTAGACGTAAATCAGGTTGAACCTGCCACATAAAGAACCTAGTTGATGCACACTAGCTATTACGCAAACAAACAGAAGTTATAACACACAAGGATCCTGAGAATCCATGGCTAAAAAAGTTGAAAGAATCCTAAAACTCCAGATTGTTGGCGGTCAGGCGAACCCTGCACCACCTGTTGGACCGGCACTCGGTCAGGCAGGGATCAACATCATGGAATTTTGTAAAGCCTTTAACGCTAAGACTCAGGATAAAGCCGGGACTGTAATTCCTGTTGAGATCACTGTTTTCGCGGATAAATCGTTCAGCTTCAAAACGAAGACTCCGCCAGCAGCAGTGCTCTTAAAACAAGCAGCAAAATTAAAGTCTGGTTCTGGTGAACCCAACCGAAATAAAGTAGGAACGGTTACCTGGACACAATGCAAAGAAATCGGCGAGCTGAAAATGGAAGACTTAAATGCCTTCGATGTAGAGGCTGCCGCCGAGATGATTGCTGGAACGGCTCGAAGTATGGGTCTTAGAGTAAATCGTGATAAGTAAGGAACTGTGATCATGGCAAATAAAGGTAAAAACTATCAACAGGCTGTGGCACTCGTAAATCCCGAAGTAGAATATACTTTGGATGAAGCGTGCGATCTGGTAAAACAAACGTCTTCTACCAAATTTGACGCATCGGTCGATATCGACATCCGTTTAGGTGTTGATCCTCGTCATGCTGATCAAATGGTCCGTGGTACAGTGAGTCTGCCTCACGGAACAGGTAAAGAAGTTAAAGTGCTTGCTTTGGTTAACGAAGCCAAACAAGACGAAGCCAGAGAAGCTGGTGCCGACCATGTTGGTTTAGACGATTACATTACAAAAATTGAAGAAGGGTGGGCCGATATCGATGTTATTATCGCCACACCTGATGCAATGGGTAAACTCGGAAAGTTAGGCCGTTTTCTCGGACCTCGCGGGTTAATGCCTAATCCCAAAAGTGGAACCGTAACGATGGATGTTGCCGCTGCGATTAAGCAGGTTAAGGCAGGTCAAATCGACTTTCGGGTCGACAAGTACGGTATTTTACACTCATCCATTGGAAAAGTGAGTTTTAAAGCTGATGACCTGAAGGATAATGCTTCTGCATTCTTCCAGACGGTAATGCGCTTAAAGCCTGCTTCTGCAAAAGGAGTATATGTTAAAAGCGTATACATGAGCTCCACCATGGGACCTAGCATACCAATCACCCGTTCCGCGGTTACATCCCTATAAGGAGGAATTGATTATGCCTACTGCTGAAAAGCAAGTACTACTCGATGAAATCACCGAAAAGCTGAAAAGCTCAAATGCCGTATATATTACAAAGTATTCCGGCATGTCGGTTGATGATGCGAATGCATTGCGTGGCGCCTTCAGAAAAGGCAACGTATTCTACAAAGTGTACAAGAATAAGCTGGTTAAACTGGCCATGAAAGAACTGGGAGGCTACGATGATGTGCTTCCATCTTTAGTGGACCAAAACGGCTTTGCATTTGTAGATGAGGAGCTGAGCGCCCCTGCAAAGGTATTGAAAGACTTTATCAAGGATAATAATAAGCCGGAGTTCAAAGCTGCTGTTATAGATGGCGAGTTTTTTGGAGCCGACAAGCTGGAAGCACTGGCTTCTATGAAGTCGAAAAACGACATCATAGGCGATATCCTTGGATTGTTGATGGCACCTGCAAATAACATTGTAGGCGCACTTAATGCACAGGGTTCAAACCTGGTTGGTGCAATTAAAACCATCGCTGAAAAAGGCGAAGAATAAACAACACAACGACTTTTATTTCAAAACAACTGGAGATAACAATGGCTGACGTTAAAGAATTAGCTGAACAACTAGTCAACCTAACTATTAAAGAAGCAAACGAGCTTGCTACTGTACTTGAAGAAGAGTACGGCATTAAGCCTGCAGCCGCTGCTGTAGCTGTTGCCGGACCTGCCGGCGGTGGCGGAGAAGCTGCTGCTGCTGAAGAAAAAACTGAGTTCGACGTAGTACTTGAAAGCGCTGGTGCTAAGAAAATTGCCGTGATTAAAGAAGTTCGCGGTATCACTGGCCTTGGCTTAAAAGAAGCTAAAGAATTGGTAGACGGCGCACCTAGCACTGTGAAAGAAGCAGTAGCTAAGGACGAAGCTGAAGAAATCAAGTCTAAGCTTGAAGAAGCTGGTGCTACTGTAGAGCTTAAGTAAGCTCTTGTTTACATTTTTGTTGGTAGCCAATATCGTGAAAACGGTATTGGCTATTGGCGTCTCTTAAAACCCTGCATTTAGTATAGGGTTTTGCCGTTTAAATTTCCCTTCAACCAAAAGGAGAGGTTCCTTTGAGCAATAACATGCAAATTATTCCGAATACGGATCGCCAATCGTTTGGTCGTACAAAGCAAGTTGTTGACTATCCCGATTTCCTGGATATTCAGCTTGAGTCTTTTGAAAAGTTTGTACAGCTAGACATCGCCCCAAACGAGCGTGCGAATCAAGGTCTTCAACGCATTTTCAATGAGAATTTTCCAATACAGGATACACGCGAAACGCACATCCTTCAGTTTCTTTATTACAATGTAGATGTGCCTCGCTATACCATTAGCGAGTGCCAGGATCGCGGACTCACCTATTCTGTACCCCTGAAAGCAAAGCTTCGATTATCATCTGTAGACGATTCGGATGAGGCCAGTGAAACGATTGAGCAGGAAGTATTCCTGGGCGATCTACCCTGGATGACCAACAGAGGTACATTCATTATCAACGGTGCTGAGCGTGTTATTGTGAGCCAGTTACACCGATCACCAGGTGTGTTCTTTGGCCAGTCCGTGCACCCCAACGGAACGCAGTTATATTCTGCCCGGGTCATTCCATTCAAAGGTTCCTGGATTGAGTTTACCACGGATATCCGCGATGTACTTTGGGCTTATATCGACCGTAAGAAAAAGGTTCCTGCAACTACGTTGCTGCGTGCTCTTGGATACTCAACCGATCTTGACCTTCTTACGCTGTTCCAATTATCTGAAGAAGTAGGCGTTGGTAAGAAGCCGGACTACCTCAAAAACCTCGTCGGCAAACGCCTGGCCGAGAATATTGTGGTTGAGGAAATGGAAGAGGTTGTGGACGAGGAAACCGGTGAGGTTAAAGAAGCCTTAAGCCGGAAAATCGTTTTTGAACGGGATCATGAATTAACGGATGATGATTTCGGAATGCTGGCTGAGTCTGGTCGTAAAACCGTGCTAGTGCAGCACTTGTCGGCAGAAGAGTCAGAGCGTTCGGTTATGATGAACACCCTTCGTAAAGATGCTACCTGGAATGAACACTCTGCCCTTGCTGAGATTTATCAGCAAATCCGGTCAGGTGAAATGCCTGATCCCGAAACGGCCCGTGCTATTCTGGAGCGATTGTTCTTCAGCGATAAAAAATATGATCTCGGCGAAGTAGGCCGTTACCGCATCAATAAGCGTCTGCGTATTGAACACGATGATGTTCAGTATCTGACTAAGAACGATATTGTCGCGATCGTTAAAGAGGTTATTCGTCTTAAGAATCTGAAATCTCAGGTAGATGATATTGACCACTTAAGTAATCGACGTGTTCGTACGGTAGGTGAACAGCTGGGTCAGCAATTCGCGATTGGTCTTGCCCGAATGGCGAGAACCATCAAAGAACGCATGAACTCTCGCGATGCAGAGCAACTTACTCCTCAGGATCTGGTAAATGCGCGTACCATCTCAAGTGTGATTAACACCTTCTTTGGTACGAACCAGCTTTCTCAGTTTATGGATCAAACCAATCCGTTGGCTGAGTTGACTCACAAGCGTCGGATGTCAGCGCTTGGTCCTGGTGGTTTAACCAGAGAGCGTGCCGGTTTCGAGGTTCGTGATGTGCATTACACCCATTACGGTCGTCTTTGCCCGATTGAAACCCCGGAAGGCCCGAATATCGGTTTGATTTCATCTTTATGTATTCATGCCAAAGTAAATGACTTTGGATTCATTGAAACTCCATATCGTAAAGTGAAAGGCGGTAAAGTTTCATCCACAGTAGAATACCTGGCCGCAGAGCAGGAAGATGAAACGGTAATCGCTCAGGCCAATGCAGAACTGGATTCCAAGAATACCTTTACCAGCGAATCCATCTTCTCCCGCATGAGGGAAGGGAACTATACGCGTGTACGACCCGATGAAATTGAATATATGGATGTAGCAACCAACCAGATCACTTCGTTGGCAGCTGCTTTGATTCCATTTATCGAGCATGATGATGCAAACCGTGCATTGATGGGTTCGAACATGCAACGTCAGGCAGTGCCTTTATTACGTCCGGAAGCTCCTGTTGTGGGTACCGGCCTTGAGCATCGTGCTGCAAGAGACTCCAGAGCTATTATTACTGCCGATGCCGATGGTGAGGTCGTATATGTGAGCGCTACTGAGATTCGAATCAAGTACGACCGTTCCGAGCAGGAGCAACATTGCTACTTTGATGGCGGGATTAAATCCTATACCCTGGAAAAATTCACCCGAACCAACCAGGATACCTGTACGAACCAACGACCCATTGTAAAAGTCGGTGACCGAGTTAAAAAGGATCAGGCGATTGCTGATGGCTGCTCAACCGATGGTGGTGAGCTGGCTCTGGGCCGTAACCTGCTGGTTGCATTCATGCCATGGCGTGGATATAACTTTGAGGATGCCATCGTAGTTAGTGAGCGTATTGTTCAGGACGACATTTACACGTCTATCCATGTAACGGAATTCGAACAACAGGTTCGGGAT
>JBCBST010000169.1:0-5748 GCA_039819115.1 Bacteroidota bacterium | reverse complement strand
TGCAACCTGCATGGCCACATCTTTTCCAACTTCCTCGTTAGTGAGATCACCGTCAAAGTCGATGAGTACACCAAGTTGATTGCCCGGGTGGATATAGGAGATCAGGGTACCGTCTGTATTAACGAAAACAACGTTGCTGATTTCAATTTTCTCTCCAATTTTACCTACCATTTCCTGCAGATGTTCTGCAATAGGCTTACCGTCTACCTCGGCAGAAAGGGCTGCATCGGTGGTCGTCAACTCTCCTTCAAAGACGGCCGTAAGAAACTTCTCGCCCTGGGCCTGGAAATCTTCGTTTCTGGCAACAAAATCAGTTTCGCAATTCAGTGCAATCGCTGCTGCCTTTTTACTGTCTTCGCTGATGCGAGTGAGAACGAGACCCTGATTGGCATCACGATCTGCTCTTTTCTCAGACACTTTTTGTCCTTTTTTACGAAGAATTTCAACGGCGGCATCGAAGTCACCATTAGCTTCAGTGAGGGCTTTTTTGCAATCCATCATGCCCGCACCAGTCATCTCACGAAGTTTTTTTACGTCAGCAGCAGAAATGCTCATTTGGAGTAGTTAATTGAAAGTTTGGGTTGGTTAAATTTATTCTTCTTCGTCGGTGGTGTCCGCATCTTCAGCAACCAAAGACTCTTCAGGAGCTGCTTCTTCGGATGTTTTGCGACGACGGGAGCGTAACTTCGTTTTTGCTTCAGGTGTGCTTTCGTCATCTCCCTCTTTGGCCTGCATAGCAGCCTGCTCCAGTAACTCTTCTTCAGCGTGGGCTTCCCGCTCTGCAGCTCCTTCAACAATGGCATCGGCAACCTGGGAAGAAACAAGCTGTATAGTACGGGCAGAATCATCATTACAAGGGATGATGAAATCGGGAACATCAGGATCACTGTTCGTATCCACCATCGCAATAATTGGGATATGAAGCTTGATGGCTTCACTTACAGCCAGGTGTTCTTTTTGGATGTCTACCACAAAAATGGCTCCCGGAAGACGACTCATGTTTGCAATACCACCGAGCGTATCAGAAAGCTTACCCTGCTCACGCTCCAACATTAAACCTTCTTTTTTAGTCAGATCGTTGATGGTACCATCAGTCTTCATGCGCTCAATTTCCTCCATACGGGAAATACTCTTGCGTACCGTGCTGAAGTTTGTAAGCATACCTCCAAGCCATCGGTGAGTCACGTAAGGCATACCACAACGAACAGCTTCATTTTTGATGATGTCCGTAGATTGTTTTTTGGTGCCTACAAATAGAATGGTTTTTCCGGCGCGGGACAGCTTTTGAATTTCATCCAGGGCTTCCTGAAGGTAGGTTCTGGATTTCTTGAGATCGATGATATGAATCCCGTTTCGCTGCATGAAGATGAAATCTTTCATTTTAGGATTCCAGCGACGGGTAAGGTGGCCGAAGTGAGCTCCGGATTTTAGTAGCTCTTCGACAGATGCTGCGTTTGGCATAATGTATATTGGTTTAGGTTGTTTCCGCTATGTGGGTCATTCCTGAGAAGCCAATTCCGAAAAGCCGGAACACCTGGCCCCAGGTCGCCACATATGTGTGATGGTTGTGATTAACGTTTGGAGAACTGGAAACGCTTGCGCGCTTTAGGTTGTCCGTATTTCTTTCGTTCTACCATACGATCATCGCGGGTAAGCAGTCCATGTTGCTTAAGGATGTTGTGAAAATCCGTGTCTGGGTTTTCTCCATCAACCGCGCGGGCAAGAGCGTGCTGGATAGCGCCGGCTTGGCCGGTATTTCCGCCACCGCGAACGGTTACCTTGATATCGTACTTTCCGGATGTTTCAGTAAGGGAAAGTGGTAGAAGTGCGATGTTTTGACGCGCTTTGGTGGGGAAGTAAACATCAATAGGTTGTTTGTTTACTAAGATTTCCCCTTTGCCTGGTTTAATATATAAACGGGCGGTAGAAGTTTTGCGGCGTCCGATGTAGTTTGCTTGTGCCATACTAACGATTAAAGCTCGATAAGTTCAGGTTGTTGAGCCGTATGTGGATGTACTGGCCCGGCGTATACACGCAGATTTTTAAGGATTGCACGGCCTAATCTGTTTTTAGGCAGCATTCCTTTTACAGCTTTTGTTACAAGAGCTGTTGGGTCTTTAGCCAACAGGTCTTCGGCGCTGGTGAAGCGCTCTCCTCCGGGATAAAACGTATGACGGAAGTACATTTTGTCCGTCATTTTTTTACCGGTTAGTTTCACTTTTTCGGCGTTGATTACAATCACATTATCGCCAGTGTCCATATGTGGAGTGAAAGTGGGCTTATTCTTGCCTCTCAATATTTTTGCTACTTCTGAGCTAAGGCGACCAAGTGTCTGATCTTCAGCATCAACCAACACCCAATTTTTCTCGATGTCGCTGGCTTTAGCAGAGAAGGTTTTAAAACTTAACGTGTCCACGGTTAACAGGATTTATGCATTTTGGGAAAGACACGAAAAATACAGTCTTTTCTCTTGTGTTGCAATACGTAGTAACATAAAAAAAGCCACCCTGTACAAGGTGGCTTTCAAAGGAATGAATCAGGTATACGGCTTACAGCCCAAATGCATCGTGGCCAAGAAAGATGGCGCTGTCGCCCAGTTCTTCCTCGATTCGAATGAGCTGGTTGTACTTGGCAATGCGGTCAGTACGACTCATTGATCCTGTCTTGATCTGTCCGGCATTGGTAGCTACCGAAAGATCGGCAATAGTAGTGTCTTCAGTTTCACCAGAACGGTGCGAGATCACGGCGGTATAACTATTCTTATGAGCCATTTCTATGGCATCTAACGTTTCCGTAAGTGTTCCAATCTGATTTACCTTGATCAGGATTGAATTGGCGATTCCCTGCTCGATACCAGTGGCCAAGCGCTCGGTATTGGTAACAAATAAATCGTCTCCAACCAACTGAACCTTATCTCCAACTGCGTTGGTAAGTTTAGCCCAGGCATCCCAGTCGTTTTCGGCCATACCGTCTTCAATGGAGATGATTGGATACTTTTCTACCCAGCCAGCCCAGAACTCAACCATGGCATCGGTGTCTTTTGTGGAGCCATCGCTCCATTTAAACTCATACAAACCGGTTTCGGTGTTGTAGAACTCGGATGAGGCCGGATCGAGTGCAATCAGGATATCTTCGTTTGGCTGGTACCCGGCTTTTTCTACGGCCTGGAGAATGACTTCAATAGCCTCTTCGTTGGATTTCAGGTTGGGTGCAAATCCACCTTCATCGCCTACTGCAGTACTGTATCCTTTTTCACTAAGTACTTTTTTCAGATGGTGGAATACTTCCGCACCCATTTGCAGTGCCTGACTGAACGATTCGGCCCCAGCTGGCATAACCATGAACTCCTGTAAATCAACACTATTGTCGGCATGTGATCCCCCATTGATAATGTTCATCATAGGTAGTGGCATCACCTTTGCGTTGCATCCGCCCACATAGCGCCAAAGAGGAAGTCCTAATTCATTGGCAGCCGCTTTTGCTACAGCGAGAGAAACTCCCAGAATAGCATTGGCACCTAGCTTTGCCTTATTTGGTGTGCCGTCCAGTTCAAGAAGCAGATCATCAATATCAACTTGGTTGTAAACGGGTAAGCCCAGTAATTCGCTGGCAATTTCTGTATTTACATTTTCAACCGCCTGGGTAACACCTTTTCCTAAAAAAACGTCTTTATCTCCATCGCGTAATTCAACGGCTTCATGTTCGCCGGTAGATGCACCAGATGGCACGGCGGCTCTTCCCATTTCACCGCTATCCAGGGTTACGTCTACTTCAACCGTAGGATTCCCTCTGGAATCGATAATTTGACGTGCGCTTACATCTGCAATAAAACTCATTTGTTCTCCGATTTGTGTTTATGTGAATATCCGAAAGTTCTAATATTTAATGCCTACTTAAAAATCGAGGGTACTAAGTTTTTGTAAATTTGATATGAAGCTTAACCTGAATCATTATTGTGAGTGCTTTACACCCCTGGATTATCCTGTTCGACATTGACGGTACATTACTAACTGTAGACCGAGGCTTTAATCGCCCTCTTTTGAGGGAACTACTGGACGAATTGCGTATTAACTACCCCCAAATGGAAACGGATCCTTTTTCAGGAAGAACGGATCACGATATCTTTACCTCGTTTCTGGTTAATCATAACTATGATCCGAACCTGTACCTTCGTTTAAAACAGACCTATCTTGAGCGATTAGAAGAACGAATTCGTCCCGAACATATCATACGCCATGATTACGTGGATGAAGTGCTTCAGTTTTTTAGCACACCTCAGTATTCGAATGGGCTATTAACCGGAAACTACCCTTCCGCTGCTACCATAAAATTGAAAACGGCAAATATTCACTACGACTTTTCCTTTGGCGCTTTCGGTGAGTTTGAGGCAGATCGCAATAACCTGCCCGGGTTGGCGCTCGAAACGGTGAGGGAAGAGTTTGGGGTAGACCCCGACCCTCAGCGGTTTCTGATTATCGGTGACACACCCAGGGACGTGCAATGTGCCAAATATGCAAACATGCGTTGTGTCTCGGTAACAACCGGAAAGTTTTCAGCTCAGGAATTGGCTAAAGAAGGCCCGGATTTAATTATATCCGATTTATCCAATCCTGAAGCCTGGTTTAGTGAAGTAATGGGATAAAAAAGGAGGCGTTCCGTGGCGTATGCTTAGCGTGCCGGATCATCCGGAACTACCACATCCTTCCGAAAACGAAGGTGATCTGTGCGGTGCCAAAAAAGTCTCTGGGGTCATTGAAGGGTTCCACGTCAAAACCGGAGACCACACAAGGGATCGGTTCACCGGGATTGCCGCATTGTGGAAGTCCTGTACTTGGATTCAGGTTTGGACGTACCGGTTCCATAATCTGAATTCCATTCGGGAAGTAGTTGAAGTTATATCCGAACCGGATGCTGGACATGGATCCGAAGTTATCTCCCAGATCAAAGCCGATCGCAAATTCTCCAGCTAGTCCCCAGTGAATTTCGGCGTTGTTGTATCCACTTAACAGGTCATAAGGGCGTTCTGCAAAGCCATATAAACCGGTGCTGGTTTGCCGGAATTCATCACCCGACCTATCATCAAAGTAGTCAAACGAGATGGCCATAGTAGGGCCCATAGTCATAGCGGTAAACACTCTGAAGTTGTCGCTTATTTGCTCCGGGAATAGGCGTCTCTTTAATCCAAATTGTAAGGGGAAGCTGGCAACCCGGCGATATTTATTGGGAATGGTTCGGGTGCCAAAGAAGAAATCCACAAAAATTTGTTCGGAAGGATCCCGTAATGCTGTTCCTTTCAGAGAGATGATACCCTCCCAATATTGATCAAGGCCAATCCGATACTCAGCTCCAGCACCAATCCCAAAATCTGTTACCGAAAAGTTAAACCCGATGCCCCGTCTAAAGCCTTCGTCGTATAAATTTCTGGAGTTTACTCGATTTCTAACTTCTGGCTCACCAAACTGTGCCCAGGCTACAGTTTGGGATAACAGTATGAGGGAGACTAAAGATAAAAGGTATTTCATGGGTGTTTTTTTAAAAGGTACACTTGAAATGAACGCACAGCCAAACATTTTCTTATTGCGTTAAGTTTGTAACGTGTTATTTTCACCACAAAATTGACTTTGCAAAAGAACGAACTCTACTAGCTGGGAACAATTCATCTATGAATGCGCACACTACATTTTATATTTTTGGTCCATCTGCATCACTTAAGCGTATGGCGGATAAACTATTTGGGGATATAGAGCC
>JBCBST010000168.1:0-5778 GCA_039819115.1 Bacteroidota bacterium | reverse complement strand
GTTTCGTAAAGTTTCACGAAAAGTTTCATAAAAAACGACCTTTAGAGTATCATAAACCTCATATTTGGGGTAATGAAACTTTGAAACCTCTAAAAGTAGGGTCTGACCATTTTTAAAAGCCTGCCTAAAAAATTTTTTAAAATGGTACATCATCAGAAAGCCCGGCTTGGTTAGGTTGGTTAGGGTCATAGTTTGCCCCTATTGGCTTATTCCGGTCCCAATTAAAGGCGTTTCGGAAGAGCTCGATATCGACGGCGTTTTTGAGGTAAAATCCCTTTTGCCGAATGGTTCCATTGGCATCGGAACCCGGTAAGGTCCAGTTCAGGGTTTTAAGACGGCCTTCGGGGGTAGTCTCTGACAGCTCCATAATTTTTTCCTCTACCAAGTCCCGGCGGACCATGGATTCAGTTCCACGCTTGGCACGTTCGTAGATATCCCAAACGGCTTTAGACCAAATTTTTAAATGCCCTTCGCGGGTCCAGGAAAAATGACGATCGGTTATTTCATGAGCCTCTACTAATGCTCCCAGGCTTTCGATGTATTCCACTAACGGATCATGAGTGCCAGCGGCAACCGAAATCCGAACCAGTTCATCCCGTATAAACCCGTAGAGCTGGGCATCATGCTTGGCCGATAGGGAAGCCGTAAGCCGGGTAATGTGCTCTTTATCTTCTTTGGTTGGATTGGATTGTCGTTCAACTCCCTGTATGTGATCATACAAATACTCCGCATCCTCTCGGTAAGCGTCCTTTAACCAGTGATAGACCGTAAACAGGGCAGAGAATTGGGCTATCTGGCGGTCCTGAATAATAGACGGCATCTTCTTTTCGGTAATCTGCTGAGTAACCTCGGTTTTAATTTGTTTTCGGATCCGGTGCAGGTCCCAAGTAAAGGCGGCATAATTAATCTGCCGGAAGTGTCTCATATACGAGAAGACAAGACGTTGACAATCCGCGGTATGGTTTAACAGCCATTGCAGGTGGTGTTCCGGTCCCCGTGTGGATTTACGGTACTCCAGTATTAGAGAACGCGAAATAAGGTGATCGGTTTGGGGCTTAAAATTGGAGCAGAACAGGGGCATCGTTCGCACCACTTTATGTTCAGATTCCCAACTATTATTGCTCCCCATTTTGTTGGTAGGCCGGGGCTTTAATTCAAACCAGGAATTCCAGGTTTGATCCTGGATAGCCGAATTCGGACCGGCGGCGCTGGGTACAAATTCATCCACCCATAAGGGCACCTTAGCTTTGATCTGGAGGTGGGTATCTACCGATCGTGCCGTTGGGTTATTAAGGGAATCCAGGTGATTGATTCCAAAAAACCGGAGAATCATTTGGGCAACCTGGCCTTTACCTACATTACCCTCCCCGTAGAGGTACAGGTATATCACATGTTTAAGGTGGTCATAGATGGGATCGAAGTACAAATAACTAAAAACATACCCTATAATGAGTTTACCCCACTGAGCTTGCACCGAATCCCCGCCCACCATACCGCTGATATGGCCGGTAATTTCGTTCAAGTGGGCTTCGAATGCTTTGCGGTCGTACAACTGCTTCATATCCTCACTGTATAACCCGGTTTCCGGACTCGGAATACTTAAGTCAAATTTGGGTAGATGAAAGGCAGTAGAAGGGGGCTTTAAATACTGGTTATCCCCAATGGGAAAGCTCCCACCCTTAATGGCAATCATAGAAATCTGCTGTTCGGGCTGGGTGGGAAACCGGATTAGCATATCCTGTGTGATAAAAAACGGTTCCCCGTTGTATTCTACGAACCCGTAATGGTCGTATTCCCGGATGATGCGGGGCTTGAAATGATTGACCACATGCCACCAGAAATACCGAAACTCGACCGGTTGCATACGTGATACACGAAGCACATCCTTTTCCCATACCGCTTTCGAAAATTCATCGGCGGAATGGGTTTGGGATGGGGTAAATTCAAATTCTACTTCCTGGGGTTTACCGTACTTCATGTACCGTAACACGCCCTCATAATAATGGTCAAAGGTTCGGTTTTGCTGGTTCCATTTCTGAACCACCGAGTGCAAAATCACATCGAAGGAAGTAATGGGTGTAGTGCGTTCCTTACCGTCACGCCGTTCCCAGCAATAGTTTGCTTCATTGCGGATGTATTGAGCCGTGCGCTGGTTAAGATCCTGTTGGCCCTTCCATCGCTCATAATCCACCCGGATTTTCATGTTGACTTCATCTACCCGTTTGTCCATATATAAAGCAATGAAATCAGGTAGGGTGTAGGTGGTGCCTTGGGGGTCGGTGCATTCCTGGGTAAGTAGGTTAAGGGTTAGTTCCCCACCTTCGGGATCAAACACATTGCGCACTTGTGGGATGCTGGTTTGATCATGATCCAGGTGGGAAAACTCGGTAAAATTGTCTGTAAAAAACCAAAGCCAGAAATCGGCTGTATAGGTTTCTGTAGGCATATTATTTGGGGTAGAACTGGTTAACGAAATAGGTTTGCCAGATATCCCGCTCTAAGGGTTCGGAGATAGCGGCTATACACCGGATTACGGCGCGTTCAAACTCTTCCAGGGGGATAGACTCTTCATTAAAAATGTGAATCAAAGCATCCACCCAGGTAACCAAAGAGCCGTTCCATTCTACATGGACATCGCGAAGGTGGGGAACAAGGGAATAAATGCTTTTGCGGGTCCATTCCAGCTCTTGCGGTGTTTGGCTTGGATAGAGCTCCACTTTTTCCACTATCGAAGCAAATTCTTTGGCTTGAAGGGAATAAATAGGACGGTTTAAGGTGACCGTGTGGCCATGGGTACCAATCGGCTCGTTGGTAAACCGAATGATGATTTTTCCCTCTTTACGAATGGCTTGTTTCGCTTCAGCCAAGCCCGGGGTAAGATACCGTTTGATGGTAGACCGGTTGGGATTACTTCCAGGTATCTGCTGTTCGGTATACCCCCAACGCTTAGCCAGTTTTCGGATCACCTCAATGAATTCCAACCCATCGTACTGCATAATGAAATCTATCGGAGATGTACCGGCCCCACACCCAAAACATTTCCATATGCCTTTTTTTGGGTTGACGGAAAGGGATGGGGTTTTTTCATCATGAAACGGGCAACAGGCCACGTAGGAACTGCCTTGCTTCTTTAGCTGGATATATTCACCGATAAGTTCGACGATTTCATCCCTGGAGCGATCGACAATGCTTTGAACGTCTAATGGAGGCATCCGAACACCAGATTATAGTTGTGTTCATGTAACCATGTAATCATAGCCTTTTGGCGCTCATTACATTCGTGCATTAAAGCACATACCCGGTCAATCTTGTTGTAAAATGGGGTGACTCGTATCCGTTCTCGTTTCCGTTCCTGAAGAGCCTTATACAAGTACTCGATCAGAAAGTGTTTTCTATGCTCCAATTGACGGTAGTAACGGCGCGTATTATGAACAGGATTATCATTCAATGAAAGCCGTTTAGGTTGATTGTAAAAAGGTGGGTTATTCATATGCTTTCCTGTGATTTTGTACATCCCACGCACATGGGCTGAAATGACGTGAATGCATTGAGTTGTCCATTCAGCTCAAGTACATGATGTTTGCTTATTTGTTCACCCCATTTCCAAGGGAATTTTTTTAGTACCTCTTTTTCCAATTCGTCTACCCATTTGCCCCAATTAGGATAAAAGAAACTTGCTTCTAATCGCTCTCCTTTTGTTTGCATGGTTCCGCACATGCATTCCCCAGATCGGCAAAGATTAACAGACACAGGATTACGTTTTATTCCATTTCCTTCCAGGTATTGGATACAATCGTGTTTATCCCATTCATTGATGATGTTAACCCAAATATTATTTTTTGCCCCCGGATCACGTCGATAAGGTGAGACCATAGTTTTCATCCGGTTTTGACTCTCTTTACGTCTAGCTCCATTTATGAAGAGAACAGGAAAATTTCTTCGCTTCTTTCTTATGTGCCTGCTTACAATTCTTCTAAAATGTTGAACTTTTAATACGTGATAGGCATAGGTATGGGCATCTAACCCAACCCCAAAAAATCCTTTTCGAAGTACATAATCTACGTAAGCACTACCGGCATCAGCGATAAGAAGGTTGTCCCGGTATCTCTCTACTTCGGTCTTTACAAAATCAAAGGTTTCAGTGATCCCTGTCTGCGTATTTCCATGGATAATGAAATCAATATTTATCCCCAATTGTTTAGCAATATGATACGCCGTTAAACTATCATCGCCTCCTGAGAGCATTAATACTATTGCCTTTGGCTTAAAGTCTAAAACGGCTTTTTCGATGATTTTTCGCGATTCAATAATGCGCTGATGTAAATTCAATCTGCCACCTCACCTAAACTTTTGCCACAGTACATGCCATGCAAGGGCTGCGGTTTGGGGTACCACTCCGTTGCCAAGAGCACGTAAAAGGTCGACTCGAAATTGATACCCATTAATTGTGAGACCCATTTGGGATTCAGTCTCTTTTTCGATGATTCTTGGTTGTTCCCATTCGTATTGGGGTTGTCCTCGTCGAGCTGGCCATTTATTGACATCCGAGTAAGTGAAATTTGTTTGGTGTTCCTTGCTGCTTTTTCCGTCTCGCAAGCCTGCGGGGTAGGCCATGTCAATTCTCGATACGTTTGCGATACTACCGGATCGATCATCTCTCTCAAATTGGCTGGTTTCGTCCTCCCTTTTCTTGCACCCTTGGCTTGTTTTAAAGCGGCCTCTTTTGATCTTGGGGGTAAGTGATCCATTGTATTTGGAGTGGCCCAATTTGAAACGACTTGGTCTTCTAACCGGCTTTTGTCTGATTTGCACTGTCTCCCACTCCCTTTGGATGCTGATACTCTTGGAGTCCCCCATTTTTTTGTTACCTCTGTATTTAGGCCAGGGGTATGTCTGTGTTCTCTTGATTTGCTTGCCTGATTCTTTGAATCGGCTACAATAGGTGTACTCCATTTTATTGACTGCGAGGATGAATAGCCGTTCTCTCTTATGTGGCGCGCCAACTTCTTCCGCGCTGAATATTCCTGCTTCAACTGCATAACCCATATTTCGAAGACTTTTATAAACCTCGTCGAATCCCAAATTGAGGTGTCCTCTGACGTTTTCGAAGAAACAGCAAAAAGGTCGGATTGTATCGACACAGTATTCCAAATACGGGAAAAGGTGTCTTGGATCATCAGTCCCTCTTCGTGATCCGGCAACAGAGAATGGTTGGCACGGATAACCCCCAGTGATGCAGTGTATTCTTCCACGAAATGGTGTTGGATCGAAGGTTTTAAGATTCGTCCAAACAGGGGCCGGAGCCAGTAAACCCGCTTCCATCTTTGTAACCAGGTTTGCAATGAGGAAGGGCTCGATCTCCACATAAGCGACTGTTCGATGTTCAACTCCTGCCAGTTCCAATCCTTGCTCAATTCCTCCGTATCCTGTACAAAAGGAGAGAACCTTGAGGTCTTCAGATTCCTTGGTACTATCCACATGATACTCCTGAATAGCTTGATGATATTGAGGTTACATTCATGACCACACTCCATTTTTATTGGCATTTCTATTGGATGTGGTCCAGGTATCTTCTTTCAGGTCGATATGTTCATTTACCCATTGAAAGCAATACTTCTTAACTGATGCATGCCATAGTTTTTGATCTTTTTGTATAGGAATTTCCCCATTTGAATTCCTCTCTGCATCTCTCATGTATTCTTTTATCTCACCTGTCCAGTTGACCATTGGCAGATATAACCAGGAGGGGGTAATAACAATGGCGTACTTATCAGCTAC
>JBCBST010000167.1:0-5843 GCA_039819115.1 Bacteroidota bacterium | reverse complement strand
TGCCATCTAGAAGTTTACCTCGCTAAGTAATTGAGCCATTTTAACCTTGTTGTTTGCGAAGTTGATGGCACGCGGAAAGGTAATAACCGGGATCACATTAGAGGAAAATACGCTCAAAATTGCATCGGTCAGGGTCAATAAAGGAAAATTATCCCTTGTGCAGGTCGACAAGATCGTACTTGTTGAAGATTTAAAGGTTAAAAAAGCGGAAGCAGAGCCCATATTCGATGACCTCGATAATGATTTTACTGATGATTCCATTTTTGGACTGGACGATTCCCTGGATGCCGATACCATTTCAGTTGAAGATCTGGATAGCCTCGATGATGACTCGCTTGATCTGGACATAGGATTGGATGAATTAGAAGATCAGGACGAACTGGTTGATCTGGATATGGCTGACGAAACGGATGCTATAGCCTCCAATGAGTTATTAATTTATAATATTCTTTCTTCCATTGATGTGAAGAGAGTAGACCTGGCACTTAACATACCTGCCGGCAATACGGTTTTTCAAATACTGAAAGACGTAAACTTCTCGGAGACCAAGCGTAAAGATCTTAAGGTGATTATAGACGATCGCCTTGAATCACTTTATGGCGATGCTAAAACCGATGACTTTTACTCTTATACCGTACGTGATGATGGTGCCTTATTGTTGGCTTCAATCGATGAGTCTCCATTACTGATAAACCTGATTGACAGTAGCCAGGGTTTATATCGCGGAAAAATCTTTATCTCAGATATTGTACCGGATGAAGTGACTTTAATCGGTCTCATCCGTGCAAATTATGACTGGGACGATGATGCCATAACAGGAGTTGTCCAGTTTGGAGAAGAAACCACCCGTGTCATGTTTCTGAGGGGTTCTAGGTTATGGATTGTATCTCCGATGATTGTGGAGGGCACCCGATCAAAGAAATTATTGAGTACAGTTTTCAGTAAGATTTTATTCCAACTCGATACCGGTGAAGTACCGAACCTCGACAGAGTGATACTATGCAATAATAGTTTAGGAGAAGAAGCAGTATCGTTCTTCCAGGAGCGATTCCCGGATGTGGAAGTCGATCAGTTACGGTTTAATCCGGACCTGATTGATACGGAAGGATTTGATGAGACTTCTTTGGGACCGTTTACCACCGCAATTGGCACAGCCTGGAACGGTTCTAACGTTCGTAAGGAAGACTTTCCGGGCATTAGCCTCATCCCCAATTATGTACGTGAAAGACAGAAGATCTTTAAACTGCAATGGCATGGGTTCATGCTGTTGGTATTTATCTTTGTGAGTCCGATCCTTTTAAATTATTTCATACAGAACAATAACCAGAGCATTGAATCTCTGGAACAAACCCTGGAAACGGCTACCAACGAGCTGAGGCGTCTAGATCCGATTGTGAGTAATTACAACTCGGTAAGCAGCCAGTTACAACAATTACAGGGTAAAGTGGATTTGTTAAATGAACTGAGTGGTGGTACCCTCAGATGGTCCACAAACCTGGATTTGATTAACAGAGGGATTGACGATGTAAATTCTATCTGGCTTCTTTCCTTATCTCCGGTTGGGCAAACAAGTACATACGAACTTACTGGTGTTGCACTTTATAAAAACCGAATCCCCCTTGTTGCGGGTATTTTTGCAGATGCTACTTTGCTGGATGTTACGACATCAGAACTCAGGGGACGTGAGATCTATAACTTCAGTTATACGATCCATAAGATGGTCGATGATGAGTCGGTGTATACTCCAAAGTTGGTAAATGAAGACCTGGATTTAGATGCTGATCCGGATGAATCAGAGGGAGGTATCTAATTGTCATACGCTGTCCGTAACACCATCATCTTGTTAGTAACTGTACTTCTGATTTACGGAGCTGGTTTTGCATACATAAAATTCTACCAGGAACGGAAAATCAGCACTCTGGAAACCAATATCTCGGAATCAGAGCGAGACAGGACCTCTAAACAGCAAATAAGCGAGGGGTACGAAGAATTACTTACCCAGTTTGAAATCGCACTTGAAACAGTTGAGCAATATGATAAAGGGTTATTTGAGAGTAATAACCCTGATGAAATCTATCGCTACATTACTGAATTAAGCTCAGATGAGGCTGAGGTCTATTTTGATTATGTCTTTGAAGATTCAGTAGTATCAGATCCTCAGTATGGGATCATACGTTCTAACATAACCGGGTATGCATCTTATCCCAATCTGATCCAGTTCATCAATAAAATCGAGAATAGTCAGCTGTTAAATAAAGTTCAGGGCCTTTCCATTACTCCATCTCCGGAAATCGAAGATCAGGATCGCGTAGACTTTATCTTTGAGTTGGAGAGTTTCTTCCAGAAGCAACAGATATCAGATTCGTTATCTATAGCAAATCAGATCCGGATTAACTCCGATATCTCTGCCACAAATCCCTTTAGTGCATTGATTAAGGATAACCTTCCCCCGAATACTACCGGGTTGATTAACATTGAGCAGAGCAGAATTATGGGAATCACAGCAACCCGTATCTTTTTGAGAGATCAGGAGGGAGCATTTAAATCACTCCGAATTGGTGACCGGGTTTATCTCGGGGTTTTACAGTCCATAAACATGGACGATCGCACGGCAACATTTAATCTTGATAAAGGCGGTATACAAGAATTGTTAATTTTAGAGGTTCAACGATGAATCACAGTCAACACCCCATTTTACCCAGGCTTTGCCTTATCCTTTTTCTATGGCTTATGAATGCATCTTTATATGCACAAGCCATTCCAAGGGAATTCAGAGAGTATACCAATCCAGACGAGATTGTAACCTTTGACCGGGCAACCTCATTTGTTGAGGCAATAGAGATTATTAACCAGTTTTCACAGGAATATGACAACCGGTTTATCCTTGACAAATCAGAGTATTCCGGTACTATAGGCGTTACTCTTCCACCTATGCACTGGAGGGAAGCTCTTCGATACATCACCGTATTCAGAGACTTAGAGGTGATTACGTATGAAGAATATCTGGAAATCATACCAAAACGAGATACTTCTGTTGATCCGAATGCTGCCCCGCTTTTAGGTACAGACGGTACTCTGGAAGGCGGTATTAACTTAGGACCTCCCATTCCAGTTTCTACCCGTACACGGGAAGTGCGGATTAATGCTACATTTTTTGAAGGAAACCGTTCTGCACTGCGCGAAATTGGAGTAGACTGGTCAACACTTACTTCCGACATACCGGAGAACGTGGGTAATTTCTTTGGTGATCAGGCTCAGGAAAATCTTCCTCAAACCGTATTCGACGATCAGTTTGTTTCGATTAATACAGTTGGCGCCTCGGCCGTTACTCAAAATGTATTTCAGGGACTAATTAACTTCGGCGATGTGGGTCCGGTCAACGTCCAGGCGCTATTCAGCACTTTTGAGGCAAATAATATCGGTACTATTTTAGCTACTCCATTTACCACTGTTATTGAAGGGCAGGTAAGTAATATCCAGGATGGCCAGGATTTTTCGATTAAGCAGGTAGATATTGCTGGTAACGTAACAGATCGGTTTTTCCAGACAGGGACGATTTTAACTGTTACCCCATGGGTAGTCGAAGAAAATGACACCACCTTTATTTATCTGGAAATGCAGGCGGAGCGATCATCTGCACAACCCGATGCCGTAAGTACGATTATCACTAAGCGTACAGCCACCACATCAAAATTGTTGCTGAATGGGGAATCAACGGCTATCGCAGGGTTGTATACCACAGAAGAAACCGAGATCAGGAGGGGTATCCCTTTTCTGAAAGATTTACCGGGCTGGTTCTTTGGACTGAAGTATTTGTTTGGTTACAATTCTAAACAACGGATTGAGCGCGAGTTGATTATTCTGGTACAAGCCGAGCTGGTTGAATCACTTCCTGATCGTATTGCACGATCTCGCCAGAAAAAGTCGACAATTATCGACGACACCCGTTACCGCTATAGGAATGAGCTTGATCTTGCGTTTGAAGGCGAAACGAGCACACCTCCGGCACAAGAAAACAGGGATGGTAGCCGAACATCATCAGGTACATCTTCTGAGCCAGAGGTTATCATAAAGACCGATACGGTGTATATAGACAGGGAAGTAGTAGAACCTGAGAGTGGTTCTACTGAAAAGCCAATGGAATCAACACCTGAAGACTCAGATACTACCACTGAGCTGACCGATGAGCAAAAAGCAATGGCAAAGGAACTAAGCATGCCTGTCGAATATCCAGAGTTGATGTTAGTTGTTCCTAAAGCCTTCGATCTTGACCAATACCTTAAATTGAAAGAATCTGGTGTGGAAGTAGAAGAAAATGAATCAACATTCTTTGTGATAGGTGGGTCATTTCTGGTTAGAAATAATGCGTACGCATTCAATAAAGTGCTGCAGCGGCTTGGTTACGACACAGAACTTCTCTTTAATCCGAGATCTCGTTTTTATTACGTAGCCTATCAGGGGTATACTAATTTTGAGGCATCGGTAGAAAAACTCCTGGACATTCGTGAAAATGTAAATGACGAGGCATGGCTCTTTACCAGAGAATCCGCCGAGATAGAGTTCAGATAAAGGCGAATAAAACCTCAGGAAGTAATCTTTCTTAAAAACTCGATAGAAACCGAGTTAAAATCCTGAGGTCGTTCCACATTGCAGACATGACCACAATTGTCGATAACGCTTAAGGAAGAGAAGGTATGTTGTTGAACAATGTTTTTGACGGGAGGCAGAAACATATAATCTTCACTGCCCATTACGTACAGTGTCGGGATTTCCAGCTCTTTTTCTTTGAAATAGCGAAGTAATGGATTTACCTGATTTGTGAGCTTAAACCACCTTAAAAATTCTTTTTGATAAAGCTTTTTTGCCTCTCTTATAAACAGATTCCTGGACGTTGCATGGCGTTTTCTTGGCATGATAATCCATGCAAAAAATTTGTATAGCCACATATACGGTACTACACGTTTGAAGGTGTGACCCAGAAAAACCAGAATTCGGGACCGGATATTCATTCTGGTTATCGCTCCACACAGAACAGCAGATTGCACACGCTCTGGCGCAAGTTCACCCAGCGATCGTATAATGATGGTACCCAACGAAACGCCGACAAAGTGTGCTTTTTCGATAGATAGATGGTCAAGGACCTCAAGAATATCTTTGCTGATATCATTAAAGGAGTATTCATCATCATAATACTTGTGCAAGAGGTCTTTCGAGCGACCATGTCCACGAAGATCTATGAGTAAAACATTGAAATAGGCTTTAAAAGCCTTAATCTGATTAAACCATATGGAAGATGATCCTCCGGCTCCGTGTATAAACACTACCCATTGGTCACTTTTTGATGAAGTATATTCTTTAAAATAAAGCACAGTATAAAATACGAAGATTATCTCTGAAGAAAGACATAATATGCCCGGGTAGTTTTTTTGCAGAGGTTATCATTAATTAAAGCGCTTGTTAATTATGTGTTAATACGCTTTAAATAGATTTTAGTTCAGTTTAATTAACGCTCAAAATTGTGGATGGGTTCAAAATTAAGAGCCATAAATACACGGTTCGACTTGCTGAAAGCAGAGAAGAAGTTGAAGCTGCGCTCCGATTGCGCTTTTCGGTATTCAATCTGGAACTGGGTGAAGGACTGAAAGAGTCGTACCTGAACCAGATGGACGAGGACAAGTACGATGCTCAATGTCATCATTTGCTTGTGATTCATAATAAAACGGAAGAAGTGATAGGAACCTATCGCATGCAGGACAACGATCATGCAGAAAAGGGAGAGGGGTTTTATACACAGGAAGAGTTTGATGTCTCCCGTTTTGGAGATGAAGTATTGAGTAATGCGG
>JBCBST010000166.1:0-5889 GCA_039819115.1 Bacteroidota bacterium | reverse complement strand
ACGGACTCCATATCCCCGGTAAGCGAGTGCCCTCTTTAAACGGAAAACACCTGCCGGAGGTGGTTTCGAATATCAGACGCATCCTGGATTTAGACCGGGATATTCAGGTAATTGATACTGTATTAAAGAACGCGCTTGGCAGGGATTTTCCGTTTAAAGAGGGCACTCGCTTACCGGGGATATGGAGTCCGTTTGAAGCGGGCATACGTGCCATTCTGGGACAACTCATCTCGGTTAAAGCCGCCCATAGATACTGCAAACAGCTGGTGAATGAACTGGGTGAATCATCGGGTAATACCTGCTTTTTCCCTTTACCAGGCGATATTGCGGCCAGCGATTTAGCTTTCTTCAAGATGCCGCAATCAAAAAAAGACACGCTTATCCGTTTCTCTGCTTATATGGCCGATGAACATAACGATCATAATCCGGAAAGCTGGACCCAGTTAAAAGGCATCGGTAGGTGGACGGTACACTATGCACAAATGCGGGGACTGAGTCTGCCTGATGTGTACATGATAGGCGATCTGGGGGTTAAGAAAATGCAGCAGGCTTTGCCCGATGATTTCTCACCAGATGACGCTGCTCCCTGGCGTTCGTATCTTACCCTACAACTTTGGAGACAATTATGAACCTATTTTATGATCGGCTTGATTCTCCGATAGGAGCACTGACCATTGAGGCTGATGAAGATGTGGTACTTAAAATTTTGTTTGATTGGGATGAAGTGGAAATTCGCCCCAATGCAGTGACGGATCAATGCAAAACGCAACTGGAAGAGTACTTTAACGGAGTACGAACGGAATTCGATGTACCCCTCCGATTTAATGGGACCGCATTTCAGGAACAAGTCTGGAACGCGCTACTCCCGGTTCCTTTTGGTGAAACGGCTACCTATGGAGAACAGGCCAAAAAGATCAATAACCCAAAAGCGGTACGGGCAGTCGGAGCAGCCAACGGGCAAAATGTACTCAACATTATTGTGCCCTGTCACCGCATCATCGGCTCCAACGGTTCACTCACCGGATACGGAGGTGGGATGGAGCGTAAGAGATGGTTGCTGGTGCATGAACAGCGGGTTGCCGGTAAAACGCTGTTGTAAGAGCATACTCTTAGACCGGAAAACCTCAGTATGTAAAGTTATGCAATGATATAACTGCGTCATTCCTGCGGAGGCAGGAATCTGATTGGTTTAAAAAGATAAACATTCGTTTAAGCCTGCTCGGATCTCCATCAACGTTGTGATTCTCCCAAAGGGAGGCAAGCCTGAGTGCTCAGGATGACAGCTAAAGAGTTCTCCTGATTGTATGTTTATAGTTATAAAGTAAAAATCGAATAGCCTTTACCGGAGTAAACTCCCTATTACAGTCTGCTACGGTGGTCCTTCTTCATCACCGGTAAGAATCTACCCTTCGGAAAGCTCTCCACCTTATCAACGGTTACAAATCCCTGCTTTTTATAAAATGATTCCGCATGAGGATCAGCTTCAACCACGATCTCTTTATCGGTCTTGACGAAGGTCCGAATCGTTTCATCCAGTAATTTCTTGCCAAAACCCTTGCCAATATAATCCGGCAAAATCCACAAATGGAGTAGTTCGTAGCGGTCAGTATGTTCCACTAGAGAAGAAAACCCAATGGGTTTTTGGCCATATTCTATGATGAGTATGTGCTGTTCCAAAAACTGAACTGCATCAAGAGCTAACTCATCCCTCCATTGTTCCATCCAGGATGTGGGATAACCCCAATACCCCTTCGAGGTGAAGCTGATGGTGTTCAACGTCTCCCGGTCGTGTATATCAGCCCTTCGGAATGATATGATAGGTGTCTCCGTCACTCGTGAAGTGTAATTCTATAGTTCTGCTATTCAATGTAGGTATCAAAACAATGCATTGCAGATGGGATGTTCATATCCAATTCAGCCCTCATCAACGTTGTTATCATTCACCTTCCCTTCTTTTTTGGTCCGACGACGTTTACTTATTATCACCCACCCTTGGATGATGCCTACGGACAATACATGCCGAATCGTATTTTACATAATGAAAAATAGGTGCGGTTTCTCAAGACACACCGATGTGTTGATATGGGAATAATTATCAATATTTCTGATATTAATACCCGAAAATTAAATATATATTAGTTTAATTATTAAAAATTAAATAAAAAGCTCAGAGAAAGGTTTCTAATGTCCAGTTTTTTAGATGACTTGCCAGAAGTATTTGTATCCAATACTGCTATCTCGGCTTCTGTTTATCAAGCTGTTGAACAGGGCAAGTTGAGAAAAATTGGTTCCCGTTTGTACACGAAAAACCTTAGGGATGATGCTGAAGTGATCGTGAAGCGCAATTTGTATTATTTGCTTAAAGAGTATTATCCGGATGCCCTAATAGCGGATCGAACAGCACTCGAAAATAAGCCAGCTGGTGATGGTTCGGTTTTTTTGATTTCGAAGAAGAAAAGAAAGATTGAATTACCTGGAATCACATTCCACCCCAGAAAAGGACATAAACCCTTAGAGAGTGACCGCGACTTCATCAATGGCATTAAACTAAGCTCTATTCCTCGTGCCTATATAGAGAATATGAGACCTTCAAGAGCAAGATCAGGTGTAGCAAGAACACTCAGTAGAAAAGAAATGGAAGAGCGTTTGGATGCTTATTTAAGGTTGAAAGGTGACAATGCTCTGAACAAACTCCGTGATGATGCCCTTACAGTATCTAAAGCATTGGATATGGATGAGGAATACAACCAACTCAATGAACTTATCGGAAGCTTGTTTGGGACGAAAGATGCTAAATTGGTCAGTGAAACTGGAAAAGCGCGAAAAGTGGGAATACCCTATGATTCGGATCGTCTGGACGTATTCAATGCACTGTTTACAACACTTAGGGAAACTGCTCCTCATATTCGCTCATCATCAGAGCTTTCAACAGCTGAAACAACAAATCTTTCATTTTTTGAAGCGTATTTCTCAAACTTTATCGAAGGGACTGAGTTTGAAGTTGAAGAAGCGGCAGACATTGTATTCAACAATGAAATACCCGTAGAGAGACCACAAGATGCTCATGATGTATTGGGTACGTACCGTATCGTCTCGAACTATGATGAGATGATGATCACCCCTCAAGATTTCGATCATTTTCTTCAACTCTTAAAGCGTCGACATGCCATCTTTATGGAACTCAGACCTGATAAGAACCCGGGAGAGTTCAAGAAAAAAGCCAATGTTGCCGGAACCACCCATTTTGTAGCTCCTGATCTTGTCGTGGGTACACTCAAGAAAGGGTTTGAAATCTACCAAGGTTTAGAAGAGCCCTTTGATAAAGCAGTGTATATGATGTTTTTGGTCAGTGAAGTACATCCCTTTACCGAGGGGAATGGTAGAGCGGCCCGGATTATGATGAATGCCGAGCTGGTGGCCGCACAAGAACAAAAAATAATTATCCCAACGATATATCGAAGCAACTACCTCAGTGCTCTGAAAGCCTTAACACAAAACCATGTAGCAAACCCCATTGTTAGAACCCTGGATTTTGCACAAAAGTATACGCAAAGTGTAAGTTGGTTGACCTATGAAGAATCAATGCAAGACCTGCGAAAAACGAATGCGTTCATGGATCCAACTCTTGCAGATAATCAAGGGATAAGATTGCGTCTTCCTACAACGGCTTAAGTCACAAAAATTGAATATATGATACTCTTAAAGCTGAAAAATTAAAGCATTCATTGTTCAAAGAAGGGCTTAAGTCCCAAATATTTAAAATCCAGATAGCCAGGTTTTTCTTAAGGCTGTAAAAAAGGTGCCAGTTTCATGCTCGGACATTCTTGGACATCCTCGGTCATTTACGGACATATTTGGGCGCTTAATTAGAGGGGGTAGATAAATGTTTTTTTGATCACCGTTCAAACTGATGAATAAAAGCCGATTATAAGCTATAAAACTGGAGCTCTTATTTCCCCTCGTTCCGAAGATACTCTTTCAGAATGCAGTCTAAAAGCCTGCCTGTCCGGTAGGCAAGCTCCTGCTTCCGGTTGCCATGGGAAATTGAATCTTTGAGTGCCTCACTTTGGTGTTTGTATCCGCCTGACGTCCGGCCGGCACGTTTCAGGAAATACGTTCACAATGAGGACGTTCTGAATGAAGAGAAAACTGACAACAATAAGAGTGAATGAAAAAACTTCTAAGAAATCCAATTATATTTATTATTTCAAATATAATGCTGTTCTCTATTTTTAGAAACGTGAACATAATTTTAATATTTCTGAGAGGTATTGGTCCTGACTATGAATACAAATTCTTTGTATATATTCCGTCACTAATTTTTAATATAGTAGTTCTTACACTCATGTCATTAGTTATAGAGGATAAGAAAAAAAGAATGAAAGTATATTTAGTCGGTTTATTTATATTTTTTGCATTATATATTTTAGCTCATTATCAATTCATTCCCGATTGGTTAGTTCCAATCTAGGAGGCCAAACTCCTCACCCTAATGCAAACAGTCTTTGTTGAACCTATCTGCCGACAGGCAGGCTTGTTTCAGTATACGCTTGTGCTCAACCTTCTCCTCCTTCCCAACGAAGACAGTGAGAACGGGAGAAGTTAATATCCCTAATAGACAACGAACCCTTTATTCCGCTGAAAAGGGAAAATTCATAGGATTTATAGAATGAAAAACTTTGAAGTAATAATTGCTGATGTGCCTGATCGAGAGGGATTAGTTGCTGAGATTTGGTACAAGGGTCTGATGATTACTGAATTAAATTATGATGACGACCATTTGCAGTTAGATTTATATACAAGTAATAATAAGATTAGCTTTGCATACATAGATTTTTTGCAAGCTCTAGAATCGGCTAAAGAAAAACTAAGTCCATCCACACGTGAATCAAGATGAAGTTCCCTTCCATGCCGGCAGACTTCCAGAAAAACATTTCCATCGAAGACAGTGAGAACGATATTAATGTGAGTGGTATGGAAGAAGGACGATAGGTATGGAACGGAGAAGAATGGGTCAGGGAAGATGAGTACCACAAAGTAAAGGAAAACTAAAATGGAAAGATCATTAGTATTACTTGCAACTCAACGAGCTTTACTTGGTGCTATAACACCAAACATGAAAGCAATTACCATTGATTATAATTCATCTTCGTATGTTTTGAGAATCTATTTTTCTTCTCAACCAAGTGAGGAAGAAGTGGAACTGCTCAAAGAAATTACATCAGAGGTATCTGCAGATATTCCAAGCATTGAAACATTCAAGGAGGAAGCTATTGTAACAAAAGAACAATCAAATAAACTTGAAAGGCTAAAAGAATGGGTTTACATGCAATATTATTCTCCCATCTGATGCAAGCGTAGGAACTAAAAAAACTGGTTCCAGCGTCCGCTGGGACCTTTTTTATGTTTAGAAGGAAATTTCCTGTTGGGTGCGCTCGATCTTGGAGTACACCGAGAAGGCTTTGAGGAGCTTCTTAACGGTGGCCTTATCTTCGGGTGGGAGGTTCCCCTTGTTCCGAAGGCCCTCCTTCAGAATGCAGTCTAAAAGCCTGCCTGACGGCAGGCAGGCCATATCTATGGTAGGTAAGTTCCTGCTTACCGTTGCCATGGGAAATTGAATCTTTGAATTACTTCATCAAGATAGGACTTGGCTTCTGCCATCTATCAGATTTACGAAAGCTTTTATAAGATCATTGAGGTGCCACGATGAAGTCAGGGCTTGGGAACAAGGTGAATTTCTTTAGATCTTTAGAGATTACTGTAGCTGTAATAGAATGAATAAACTGATAAAAACCGGATTACTAGTCTTTGTTTCCCTTACGTTAGTTTTCATAATTAGCATATTTGGAATAGTTATACCGATTTCGGAGTCGGATAAGAATTGGATTC
>JBCBST010000165.1:0-5892 GCA_039819115.1 Bacteroidota bacterium | reverse complement strand
ACACCGGGAACCTCAGATTATGTGGGGGAAGTGGTTGGACCACTTCGGGTTGCTGATACCGCTATGTTTGTGCTGAACAGTGAAAATGGGGTGGAGGTAGCAACCGATTCCCTTTGGAAATACACTCGTGAATTTGATATCCCATCTATGTTTGTGGTGAACAAACTGGATGCCGAGCAATCGAATTTCTGGAAAACCGTAGAAGAGGCGAAAGAGCATTTTGGGCGTGAAGTCACCGTTGTTCAATACCCGTACAGCGAAGGGACCGACTTCCACGCGATTATAGACGTACTTAGGATGACGATGTACGAGTTTCCCGAAAACGGAGGTAAACCCGATAAACTTCCGATTCCGGATTCGGAAAAAGCCCGGGCCGAAGAGCTGCATAAAGAGTTGGTGGAAGTTATTGCCGAAAACGACGAAACGCTCATGGATATCTATTTTGAGCAGGGTGAACTGGATGAAGAACAAATGCAGCAAGGCTTTCATCTTTCGTTGGTAAATGGGCTTATTCATCCGTTGTTTTGCGCGTGCGCATCCAGAAATATGGGCACTGGCCGTATCATGGGCTTTATTGATAACGTGGCACCTAACCCACTGGAAGGAAATCCACCGAAAACAGTCTCAGGGCAAAAAGTGGAGCTAAAACCCGACGGTTCTCCATCCATGTTCTTATTTAAGACGCACTCCGAATCGCATGTAGGAGATTTGATTTACTTCAAGGTGTATGGCGGGAGCATTAAATCCGGGATGGACCTGGTGAATGCGTCAAACGATTCAACCGTGCGCCTTGGTAATTTATATCTGACGGAAGGCCATAAACGCCAGGAAGTACCGGAAATAAAAACAGGTGATATCGGTGCCGTTGTAAAACTAAAGGATGGCGAAGTAAATGACACCCTGTTTGAAAAGGGTAATGAACTGAAACTGGCTCCTATTATCTTCCCGAAAACCAGTATCCGCACGGCGGTAAAACTGAAACGGGAAGGAGAGGAAGACAAGATGAGCCATGCTCTTCATCAAATTCATCGCGAAGATCCTTCTGTTGTCATCGAACACAGCCAGGAATTAAAACAGGTCATTATTCATGGGCAGGGTGAAGAGCATCTTGCTGTAATTGCCCATGCATTAAACAACCGTTTTAAACTGGACGCTGAGTTCACTACTCCAAAAATTCCATACCGGGAAACCATCACAAAACCCGTCCGGGTTCAATACAAGCACAAGAAACAATCGGGTGGCGCCGGGCAGTATGCCGAAGTGAAGCTCTACATTGAGCCTGCCGATAGTTCTGTTCCTTTTCCGGCAGATATGAAGGTTCGCAATAGCGAAGAGCATGAACTTCCGTGGGGCGGATCTCTGATTTTTCAAAACTGTATTGTTGGCGGAGTGATCGACAATCGCTTTATGCCTGCCATTCTGAAGGGTGTAATGGAAAAAATGGAGAATGGCCCGATGAGTGGGTGCCGTGCAAGAGATATTCGGGTCTCCGTTTATGATGGATCCATGCATTCGGTTGATTCGAATGAGGCTGCCTTTAAAACAGCGGCACGTATGGCCTTCCGTAATGGGTTCATGGATGCAGCCCCGCAGTTACTTGAGCCCATTAACGAAGTGGAGATACTGGTGCCTGGCGACTATATGGGTGATGTGATGAGTGATTTAGGAACCCGCCGGGGGCAGATTCAGGGAATGGAAGCCGAAGGGGCACTCCAGAAAATCAAGGCTCATGTACCTTTGGACGAACTGGATCATTATTCAACCCGGTTAAAGTCAATGACCCAGGGCAGCGCGACCTACACCCGCGATTTTTCGCATTACGCTCCTGCACCGTTTGATGTTCAGGAACGGGTAATTGCCGAAAATGAGGAGTTAGAAGAAGCGTAACCAGTTTTGGTAGCTTGGAGGGGAGGTGGTAAGTAGACTCCTCCCCTTTTATAATTGGGATAAATAGGTCGCGGCGCTGTAATTGGATGTAGCGATTATGACGCCAGAAGTACGTTAGCTTTTTCGTGGTTTACCGACAGGGCATTTTCTATGATCCATGTTGCGATATCACTTCTTCGGATGGTAGAGAATAACGTGTATGCTTCGGAGGGCTTTGCTTTTCCCGATGGTTTTCCGAGGAGAAGTGTGACCGGTCGAACCGTCAACGATGGTAAAGCTGAACGTTGAATGAGTTGTTCTGCATGTTCAAGATCGCGGTAAGCCAGACCGATATTACCAAGGGTAATCATCTTTTTGATCAGGGGAGAGCATAGCTCGCGGCTGTCTCCAACCCCGGCAGCACTGATCCATATCAACCGGGTATCATCCAAACAGGTAGCAGCATGAATCATATTCCGGGTTACGGTTTCGACCAGGTTGGAAGGGGATTGAATGCGGGCCCATGGACTCTTTCCGACCCTTCGAATGCCAATACATGAAATAATTACCGAATGATCGGCTACTACAGACTGAACAAACTCAAGGTCGGTCACTTCTCCGCGAATAACGTCTACCCCGGCAGGTGCATCATAGTCTGACGATGACCGAATCACAGCCGAAACAGTGTGTCCATGTTCAGCGGCTTTTTTTACTACCCACTGTCCGATTCCTCCGGAAGCACCAAATACAATAACATTCATAGCGCGTCTTATTTAGTCAGGTATGCATTGCGTCATAAGATAACAGCCGAAAGCCGGATGAAGACAGTTGGCATCGCATTGCTACTCAGAAAATGCCCTCAAATCGGAAATGGAGAAATTAGGGTAATCCTGCGGGGCGTATAAATCGCTGGAGAAGGAGATTTCCCATCCGGTTACCTGTAGCGGGTCTAAGGGAAACCGGATAGAGGTGTTGTTTCCTCCCAGCTTGAAGCGGAACCGCTGATCTTCATAAAAGACACCCTCTACCTTCCAAACTGCCGGAACCCTCGTGTTTCCAATGTTTTCAGCCTTTCCGCGGGCCATAAACGTATCATTAACAACGAATGTGGAGTCTACGGTAAGTCGTATTCCATCGTGTACAATCACATCTTCACTGCCTACAACACCTTCTTCTTCACACCCGGCGACAATGAATACAAGTAAAGCCACAAAAAATGTGTATGATATTCTCATATGATCTCCCATCTGTTTGTAAGGAAGTTAAAATAACGCAGCCACAGAACCAATGGACGATGTTTATTGTACAATAAATTCCAGGTAGCGGGAGGGCAGGGCTTTCCATTGCAAGCGGGGCTGGTTACCAAACCGGGAAATGGGAATCAGAATCGGTTTTTGTGGTCTAAGGGTGGGCGACCAATCAAACCCTTTTAAGGTGCGGTTTATCAGGTCGGTGTATTCGGGGAGAAAAAGCCCCTGGTTTTGTCCTGCAACTACCCGTGCAAGCTCCCCGTTTTCGAAGTACATCGTGGTTTTAGGAGAGCCATATTCGACTGCCCCATCGGCTTCTCCTGCTTCATTCTTGGTATGGTACAATAGTTCACTATCGGGGTTGATGGTTATGGTGGATAGGTTTCCATCTTCAAATACGGCATGTAAGGTATCCCCACGTATTTGATGGAGCCGGCCCGTTGCTGAATCCTCCTGTACGGCAAATGCATTAAGGTGTGAGGTCAGCTCTTTAACCTGCCCTGAATCCAGTTGAACAAAAATAAACGGTCCTTTGAGCTGGATACGCTGGTACCAGGCCCTGGGATTACCGGTTAAGATAAACCGTTCAGTTTCAGAATTATACCGAAGGGTATCAGAGACCGATGAAATGGTTTCGGACCAACTGGTCACGTTATCAGACGCGGTAATGGTCGTGGTGGAATCCCGGTTAATCAGTTCGATAACCTCCGCGAAAATATGGCTGGTATCGGCGGTAATTATAGTAGAATCGGGAGGTAAGAGTTCCGGTGACTGAATGAGAGAATCCGGTTGGGTAAGTATTGGGAGAAGAGAATCGGATTCTGCCGATACAACTCCGGAGCTATCGGCTTGGGAGGCATAGGTGGTGTCGTTTTCTATTCTTCGCAGGTAGGCATCACCGATAACAAGTCTGCGCCCGGTTGAATCCGCTTCTAGGTAATCACCGGTAAGTATGGCGTTATTCGTGCTATCCTCCACAAAGATGTTGCTGAATAATTCCAGGTAGCCTCGCTCGCGGTTAATAAACAGGCTGTCGCCTTCGGCATACTGACCTGAATCTGCAATTTGAACCTGACCTCTGAATATCGCGCTGTCCTGTAGCTCAAGATAGATACCGGTTTGAGCGGTAAGAATGCCATCTTCGTCTTCTAACCTGATCTGGTCCAGGAAAATGGCGGTTTTTGTGGCAAAATTATAGTCAACCGCATTCCCGAAGAGGGTAGTGGAGTCCTGGAGGATAACGACTCTTCCGCGCAGGTTACTCAACTCCAATACATCGTAGTAGAACAGGGTATCGGCCCAGATCAGCTCAGATTCCGTTTCTATCTGGATGTTACCAAATGCACGAAGTTCTTTACGTTCAAGAAAACGCCAGGCACTATCGCATACCATCGTAAACTGCCCGGACTTCATTCGGGTATTGTACAGTTTTTGAATTGGTTCTCCTTCGAACGTAGTGCGCACCGCAGAGGTGAAACTCTCTAAAACCACTTCACTTTGCGGGAAAGCCTGTTGCTGTATCAGAACGAAGAAAAAAAGAAGGAGCCCACGTACACGCATCAGTTTATAATAACGGTTCCACCGCCTTCATTTAGAGTATAATTAGTCAGATCGGTATTTCCGAAAAATCCATTAGCCGCAATGCTATCAGGCGGGGATATAAAGATGACAAATTCAGGAGTGCTGATTTTATCTTCATTACGCTCCCATTGCAGATAGTCGGATCGCAACCTTTTTCCATCCACAGTATGAACCCGGACATTTCCATACAGACGAAACGTAGCAATCTTGGAAAGGTATACGGCACTATCAGCCCAAACGTGAGTGGATACTCTGGCACTATCATCAAAAATGGTAATATCGATGGGGCCGGCTATGTCGGTAGCCACCCGCTGCGTGGATTTCTCCGACCGGGCATAACTCCCCGTAAGAATGAGCTTTCGCTTTCCGTATTCTAGAAACGACAATGAAACATCCCAGCTTTCAGTAATAGAAAGTGCAGAATCGCTTAAGGCTTCCTGTACCTGTTGGTTGTCGTAGTCGTCCAGTGTGGTGCATTGCATCAAAACCGGAAACATAAACAGCAGAAGCCAGATGGATTTAGATGGTGCCAAAATATCGGTCGCCGGCGTCTCCCAGTCCGGGGACAATATAGGCGTTTTCGTTTAGGTGAGAATCAATGGCCGCAGTGATGATAGGTACATCAGGATGATCGGTTTGCAGACGTTCTATACCTTCCGGAGCCGCAATCAGACAGATAAAGTGAATATTCGTAGCCCCTTGTTCCTTTAAAAAGTTGAGGGCATGAGTGCCACTACCTCCCGTAGCCAGCATCGGGTCTACCAAAAGGGTATAGGCACCTTCAAGACCACCCGGAAAATTGTGGTAGTAGTTAATGGGGTTATGAGTTTCTTCATCCCGGTATACCCCAATGTGTCCCACTTTTGCCTCTGGTATGAAATTGATAAGGCCTTCAACCAAACTCAGTCCTGCTCTTAAAATGGGTACAATTACTACGTCGGTAGACAGGCCGTATCCCGTGGTAGGTTGAATGGGGGTATCAACCACATGCTCTGCAAGGGGTAAATCCTTTAATGCGTGATAGGCCAGAACATTTCCGAGTGTATTCAATGCTGAGCGAAAGGTTGCCGTATCGGTGGTCTTATCGCGCACCTGGGTCAGGTATCGTTTAACTAACGGGTGTTCTATTTCGGTTACGGTACTCAAGATGATGGCTTCTCTTTTACCTGTTCCATTTTTTTGAAATAGGTAGAGC
>JBCBST010000164.1:0-6099 GCA_039819115.1 Bacteroidota bacterium | reverse complement strand
GTTCAAAAGAGATAGAAGCCGGGTCCCAGATACCCAGCTTTTTTGATTTCTGAAAGAGCCGAAGAGGCTGCAACCGAGCCCGAACACCCCTCACCTGCCCAAACACCACAAGGACATACCTCTTTTAAAACCACTACCGGGGGACTCGATTTTAACAGCTTTCCTCTTCGGCTCTTTCAGAAATCAAAAAAGCTGGGTATCTGGGACCCGGCTTCTATCTCTTTTGAACAAGATGTGCGTGATCTCAAATCTCTTACCCAGCAGGAAATTACGTTGTTAATGCATCTCACGTCTATGTTCGTGGCTGGAGAGGAGTCGGTTACTGGCGACATCCTCCCTCTTATGCGGGCAATGGCTAAACGTGGCTGGATTGAGGAAGAACTCTATCTTACCTCCTTTGCCTGGGAAGAAGCCAAACACACCGAGTTCTTCAGCATTTTTCTGCAACAGGTTATGCAAACCAACCAGGATTTGTCACACTTTCACTCTCCATCCTACCGGGCCATTTTCTATGATGCATTGCCTAAAGCTATGGAACACGTGTTATACGATCATTCCGATGCCGCCATTGCCAAAGCATCTACTACCTATAACTTAATTGTAGAAGGCACTCTTGCTGAAACGGGGTATCATGCTTATTACACCATGCTGGAGCGCCACAACATCATGCCCGGACTCAGAGAAGGCATCGGACATCTAAAACGAGACGAGGCACGTCATATCGCATTTGGAGTGTATTTGTTATGCAGATTATGCGCACAAAATACCTCTGTTTTTGCGGTGATTGAGGAGCAAATGAATACTCTGATTGAACCTGCTATCGATTTTATCAACGAGATTTTTGATGACTACGAACAGATGCCATTCGGGTTAAAAAGAGAGGATTTTATTGAATATGCATTAAGCCAATTCAGAAAACGGATAGCTAAGATTGAACGTGCCACCGAACAGGGTTACGAAAATCTATTACTTGATACTATCGATTAGTGGTATATTTAACAGCGATAATAATGCAATTCTTATGAGATTTTTCAGTAGAAAATTAATTAAACCTCAAGACCTGAATGCGCACGGTACGCTATTCGGTGGGACTGTCCTTTCCTGGATTGACGAAGAAGCAGCTATCTATGTGGCTTGCCAGCTTGGCAAGGGGAATATTGTTACTAAGTACATGTCGGAAATCAATTTTGTGAATTCGGCAAAACTTGGAGAAGTGATTGAGATTGGCATGGAAACTGTTCATTTTGGGCGTACCTCAATCACTGTGAAAAGTGAAGTTCGAAATAAGTTTAACAAAGAGACCATTATCACGATTGACCGGATCGTATTTGTTCATCTGGATGAATTTGGACGTCCGATACCTCATAATATCACTGAAGCTGTAAACGAATAACTATCAACGTGGCTGAAAAAAACAACATTGTCGATTTTTCTACTCTTAACGAAATGTTATACGGGGAAACTCAGTATATCAAGGAATTTGCACAGGCGGCCATTGTTTCATTTCAAGAGTTTAAAACGAATTACACCACCCACTTAAGAGCTGGCGATGAAACCAATTTCAGAAAAGCCGGCCACAAGATTAAACCTGTGGCTCAGATGCTGGGAATAGATCGGGTTATAGAGAACTATGAAGAAGCAAAAAATAATTTAATGGGAGAAGGCGATCAAAATGATAGAGAGAATATGATAGCCGAAATCGAAGCTTTATGTGGTCGGGTGGTAGAAGAACTTCAGGAAATTGTAGAGAACGCCTGATTATTGTTATACAATTGTGATGGGTTCTTAATCAAAAAGTCGTAACTAGTACCCAAACGGCTTTTTATGTATATGAACACAACAGAACATCCCATTCTCATTGTTGAAGACGATGAGGATATCTCAGAACTCATCCGAATCCAACTTTCTGATTCTGGCTACGCACTGGAACAATGCTATGACGGTAATGATGCGATAAAACGTATCGATTCTAATACCTACAGTCTCATCCTTCTGGATATCATGCTTCCGGGAACCGATGGTTTTGAGATTTGCAAACATATCCGACAGGTAGACAGTCAACTTCCCATTTTGATGCTTACTGCCAAATCAGAAGAAATTGATAAAATTATGGGTCTTGAGTTTGGAGCCGACGACTACCTGACTAAACCCTTCAGTATTCGGGAGCTAACAGCACGGGTAAAGGCTCTGTTGCGACGGGTACAGGCGATCCAACAATCGGATCAAGTACAGGAAGAACTCCATTTTGGGGAACTCCATATCAATCCTGAAATGCGAAAAGTGGAGCTTGAGGGAGAACTGCTTCAGCTTACTTCAAAAGAATTTGACCTCCTCTTATTATTTGCCCAACATCCGGGTCGGGCCTACAGCCGGCAGGAGTTACTGGACATCATATGGGGCTACCAGTACGACGGATATAGCCATACTGTGAACTCGCACATCAATCGATTAAGAAATAAAATTGAAAAGGATGCCGCCGAACCCACATTTATCAAAACTGTTTGGGGAGTTGGATATCGATTTGCTGAACCGAATGAGGTGTTATCATGAGGCCGATTACCGATAGTTTTTACGCAAAGCTTTCTGCCATATTTCTGATTCTGATTATTTTCTTAGGCGGATCGTTTTTTTATATGGGGGTTCAGAATTCGGATAAATTGCTCGACGAAACCCTCCAGCTTGTAAACCGGGAGCTGGCCGATGAGATGGCCGTAGAATTTCAACCCTTTTTATTGGATGGAATCCAAAAAGACAGCATTCAGGCTAAAATCGCTTATTTGAATGGAATAAACCCCCAGGTCGATATTTATTTACTCGGAGGTACGGGTATGATTAAAGGATATTTTCCGGGTGAAGAGCCTAATGCAGAACTTGAAATGACCACCGTCGACACTCAACCTTTGCTCCTTTTTCTGGAAGGTGCATCATTACCCATTGTTGCCGAAGATCCTCTGAATACCGCTATAAAGAAACCCTTTTCCGTATCCCGGATTGAAATCATGGGTGAAACAGATTGTTTTCTGTATGTGATTCTTGGAGGTCAGCAATATGACGAAACCGCTGGCATGCTTCGCGACAGTTATATCGTCCGAAGTTCGGTTATTGGATTAATTCTGATTCTCGGAGCCACCGCTTTAGTAGGGTTGCTCCTCTTCCGGCAGTTAACCCGACGGTTGCGACGTATGACCGAAGCGGTCACCGCTTTTGAACAAGGGCAGCTTGAACGCAGAATCGACATTTCCTCTTCGGATGAAATTGGACTACTCGGTGTTTCATTCAATCAAATGGCTGACACCCTTGTTGCTAACATGGATGAGATCAAACGGGTGGATACATTAAGAAGGGAATTAGTGGCTAATGTTTCCCACGATTTACGAAGCCCGTTGGCTTCAATACAGGGATATCTGGAAACCATTCAGCAAAAAGCCGATATATCTGACGAAGAACGAAACCGCTACTTCGACGTTGTGCTTAGAAACACCACTCGCCTTGGCACGCTTATCTCCGAGTTATTTGAGCTGTCTAAGCTGGACGCACAGGATGTACAACCTTCGTTAGAACCCGTATCCATTGCTGAACTTGCTCAGGATTTAGTCATGAAGTTCCGACCACTGGCGGAATCAAAGAATATTCGAATCTCAGCTCAGCTACCCGATCAGCCCATAGGTTTGGTACACGCAGATATTGCATTGATGGAGCGTGCCATTTCCAATTTGATTGACAATGCCATCAAACACACTCCTGAAGGCGGCGAAGTGTTGATTTCTCCCATCACCAAGGGGAATACCGTCACCGTTAGTATTTCTGATTCCGGTGAGGGCATACCAGAAGAACATCTCACCCACATCTTCGACCGTTTCTACCAGGTAGATAAAAGTCGCTCCACAGGTATCGGTGCGGGACTGGGGCTTTCTATTGCTCAAAAAATACTTGCCTTACACGGGGCTACCCTTTCCGTTACCAGTAAGCATGAACAGGGCACTACCTTTAGTTTTGGGTTGAGCCCATACACGGGATAGTTTTGTTACACTTTTATGAGAACTCTGTGACTTCGGTGTTATAATTGATTGGTAGCTTTGGTTTGTAACAATTAAACAACGTATACAAACCAATGAAGATTAAACTTATTCTTTCTTTTTTATTACTAGCCGGACTAACCGCTGCATGTAGCAGCGACTCAGACGATGACTCTGTTAACACACTGCAGTTAAGCTTCAATAATATTGAACCTCTTCAAAACGGATTTCACTTTGAAGGATGGGCTATCGTAAATGGCAATGCCCTTTCAACCGGAAAATTCAATGTTAATGCAAACGGAGAACTGGTTGACCTTTCCGGAAACGTAATTGCAAATGGCGTTTTTGAAGTACAGGAGGATATTTCGGCCTCTTCCACATTTGTACTAACCATTGAGCCCGCGGGCGATACCGATGCTATCCCGGCAGCCACCCATCACGTATCAGGTGATTTCAGCAACGGTGAAGCCTCACTTGACCTTGCTCACCCATCCGCTTTAGGCAGTGATTTTTCATCTGCTACCGGAACGTACATTCTGGCTACCCCGACCGATGATGATCCAAATAATGAAAACTCCGGAATCTGGTTCCTGGACAATTCATCCGGATCTCCACAAGCCGGGTTATCACTGCCAACCCTACCCGACGGTTGGGCGTATGAAGGATGGGCCGTTTATGGAGGAAATGCAATTTCAACAGGTACCTTCACCAGTGTATCCGGAGCGGATGCAAGTGCACCGTTCAGTGGTCCCAATGCTGGTCCTGCTTACCCTGGAGAGGATTTTGTAATCAATGCTCCTTCAGGTATCATGTTCCCCATCGATTTAGCTGGTGGCATGGCCGTAATATCTATCGAGCCGGTTCCGGATGACAGCCCCGCTCCTTATGCTTTTAAGCCACTTGCAGGAGGCATTCCCGCGAGTGCTACAGACCGCACCCCATACAGCATTCCAAACAATGCTAACACGCTGGCTACAGGTACTGCCAGAATAAACTAAGAGCATCCATCCCTGGAAATGGCACGAGGCAGTGCCGTGACTCAGCCTCACTGGTATGAAAATCAGTGAGGCTTTTTTATGTATTGAATACGGGTTAAAAAACCACGAACGTTGGCCAGACTAAATCTTTACTACATGCATGTACTAGTAACTGGCGGTGCCGGATACATCGGTAGTCATACCGTGGTTGAACTACTTACAAACGGCTACAAACCAATCGTCATTGATAATTTTGCCAATAGCAATGAAATGGCCGTAGAACGAATTAAAGAGATAACAGGATCCGATTTCATTTTTGTGGAAGGTGACGTTGCAGACAAAACCCTGTTGACTACCCTCTTTGAACAGTATTCCATTGACGCTGTTATTCATTTCGCGGGATATAAAGCAGTGGGTGAATCTGTAGCCAAGCCTCTGCGCTATTACACAAATAATGTGGATAGTACGTTAGTGTTATGCGAAGTGATGGAAGCATTTGGTGTAGATAAGCTGGTATTCAGCTCTTCCGCAACAGTATATGGCGACCCGGCATCAGTGCCTATTACGGAAGAATTCCCGGTGTCGGCCACTAATCCATATGGACGAACCAAGCTATTCATTGAATACATCTTAAAAGACCTGGTGGTAGCAAACCCGTCCATGAACATTGCCCTGCTCAGATATTTTAACCCAATCGGGGCACATGAAAGTGGCCGAATCGGTGAGGACCCCAACGATATCCCGAATAACCTCATGCCCTATATTGCTCAGGTGGCTGTTGGGAAACGAGAGCAGCTTTCTGTATTCGGAGGCGATTACCCAACCAAAGATGGTACCGGCGTTCGCGATTACATCCATGTTGTTGATCTGGCCAGAGGCCATTTGAAAGCGCTGGAAAAACTAACCACCAACCCCGGTCTGGTCACCTATAATCTGGGTACTGGAAAAGGTACTTCTGTTCTGGAGATGATAGAAGCCTTTAGCAAAGCATGTGGAAAGCCCATCCCGTACCGCATTACTGATCGGCGACCGGGTGATGTTGCTATGTGCTATGCAGATCCAACCAAAGCTGAACAAGAGTTAAACTGGAAAGCCGAAAAAGGAAT
>JBCBST010000163.1:0-6325 GCA_039819115.1 Bacteroidota bacterium | reverse complement strand
TGGTTCAATTTGCCTTCATTACCTCGGGATTCCGCAATTACCGAAGCTAAAGAATCGGTGGCATCCGTCAAGCGCGACAGCTCTTTTTCGTAAGCCATAAGCTGTGTGGAAAGTTGTGAAAGCTGATCGGATTGCGACTCGATCAAAGATAATTCTCCATATCGTATCCGTATGATTTGATTGAGTCTCGATAACTCAGATTGATAGGAACCCGGATGCAACGCAATGTTCACCAAGTCCTGGTCTGCATGATATGCATCATCCAGGGATTGAATGTGTTGTTTAAGGGAATCCAGTTGATGGGCCTCTGTTGCTGAAAATACTGCTGAATCAATGGTTTGAACGGAAGCCTTGAAGGAATGAATGCGCTTGCTGTCGCTCTCCTGAGCATGGACAAAAACGGAGGTAATAGCCGATGCCAGGACAAAAATAAAGAGTGTACGTACGGTTTTCATGATTGCTTTTCCTTTTGTTTGATTCCGTTTGGGGTTACGACAAGTTGCCCAGAAAGAGAATGGTCAAGGAGTACTACATACGGCACTCTCGCATTAAAAGCGGGTTCAATCAAACCAGAGTCCGATACTTTAACTTTTCTTCTGAGCTTTAATGCTCTTCGTTGTGGTTCCATCACGTATACATGGCGGAAACTGCCGGCAGTAAGGTAGTACCAGCCATCCGAATCACGGATAACCCGAATTTCTCTGATCGTTACCTGGCTGGAATCTCCAAGCTCTTCAAATTGGAGAGGTAATACGTTAAACTGGATCCCGTGCCTGATATCGACGACCGTACCATCGGCCTCAGGTTCCAGTACCGATTCGAGGTGCTGAGTATAATCAACATCTTTGAGTGTAAACGATTGGGTGCAGCCCTGAAGAACTATCCCAAGTAAAAGCGAAGCGTAGATAAGTAATCCTTTCATGCGGCCTCCTTGATTTTAGGTTTACCAAGGTATAGCCAAACACGAGGATTTTGTTCCTAGTCGATAACCAGTATGGAATGAACAGGTACCGATTTCAGGTGTTCAGTCCCCTTCAGAAAGGCTAGTTCAATAATGAAAGAGTAGCCCACCACCTTTCCACCCAGACGCTCAACCAGCCGGGTTGCAGCAGCAGCCGTGCCCCCTGTAGCCACAAGATCGTCATGTATAAGTACGTTTTCCCCCTTTTGAATGGCATCGGAGTGAATCTGCACCTCTCCTTTACCATACTCAAGTTCATATTCTTCTGAGATATGATTGTAGGGAAGCTTACCGGGTTTACGAACAGGAACAAATCCTGCGTGAAGATCCTGGGCAAGATTGGTCCCAAACAAAAATCCTCTCGATTCCAACCCAACGACCTTATCAATGGGCTGACCTTCAAACGGCTGTGCCAGCATAAAAGAGGTCAGTTCCAGGGCTTTACTGTCTTCAAGTAAAGGAGTTATATCTTTAAACTGTATGCCTGTTGATGGAAAATCGGGGATTGTTCGTATGTTGTTAATCAGGTAATCGCGAATGCTAAGCTCTACTTTTTCCATGTACAGGACTTGTGTATGTTTGGTTTGTAAAGTATTCAATTTTTGAACCTAATGCCGTCGTTGATGCTCTCGCCTGATTTTCCCCTTATCCAACCTCATATTCGATTTATGCAGCAGGCTTTACTCCTGGCTGAGCAGGCATTTGAAGCCGGTGAAGTTCCGGTGGGTGCCGTTGTGGTTCATAATAACACGATTATTGGCAAGGGATATAATCAGGTTGAGTTACTTAAGGATGCCACTGCTCATGCGGAGATGATTGCCATATCGGCTGCCTGCGAAACGCTTGGTACAAAATATCTTACCGGTTGCTCGATATATGTAACACTTGAACCTTGCCCAATGTGTGCCGGTGCGTTGGTTTGGTCAAAACTGGATACTCTCGTTTTTGGTGCATTAGATCCGAAAGCGGGAGGATGTGGAAGCCGTTTTAACATCATTGATAATCAGCATCTGAATCATCGTGTAGAAGTTATTCAGGGTGTGATGGAAGCCGATTCCGAATTTTTGCTTAACGCGTTCTTCCAACAAAAGCGGAACTGATACAGGATCACACCTTAGCCATTTCCCCCAAAGAAAATGGGGACCATATGCTTAAAAGTTGGGATAGAGGCACCTTTTTCGTGATTCTGAGCACCAATCTCGAAAGCAATACTCCATTGCCTGCACAGAATTTTGACTGCATCAAGGTAGCTATGCTTTGGATCGTAAATATTGGTCGATTCAGATGTAACTCCATTCAATTCGATCACCGAAATCTGTTTTCCTTCCATAAACTCTTTTTCTGATGGTACCCGAATATCAAATCTTCCAAAATAGAATCCCTCAAAGCTGGTACTGATCTCATTCATTCGCTTCGTTAGTTCCGGCGTGATTAGATCGTTTGCATCAAAAAACAGAGCTCCTCGTGCGTGAGTACCTAACTCAACCAATGGGATCAGCTCCCCTTTTTCAGGCTTATTGTACAGATGATCGGCATGTTTACCGAAATGAATATTGGCCAGACAAACTGCCCGGCTGTCTTTCAGGATAAGATGTTGCAGGGTATGCTTTCCATCTCCTTCCAGACGAAGCATCGACTTTCTTGTGATGGAAAAAAGGCGACCACTGGCCTGATTCGGATACCGATAATAAAAGACGCCAAACTCTACTCCTTCTACATATTCCTGCACAATAAAATTGTCACGCATGCGGGATAAATCCCGTTCAAACTCTTCACTCGTTTTCGGAATCTTAACCCCGGCACCCCGTTGACCTTTGTCGGGTTTTAGTACAACAGGAAAAGAGAGATTGTTTTCCTCCATAAAGGATAAAGCTTGTGATTGTTTTTCATCCAATGAGAGATCAGCTTGTATTAAACAATACCTGGCAACAGCCTCTTTCCGTTTAATCTGATCCAGAATCTGAGTTTTTGATTCTCCATTAAACCCACCTTCAGGGATAGCCGGATTAGCCGCAGTACATACCGTTATCTTTTTATATCGAAGCGATATATAAAGCACATGCACAACCACAGGTAAGTACAGCAAGTAAGAAGGCCAGAATTCCCAGTTTCTTATACGTTTCCATCTTCCGTAAATCAGCCTCCTTCCTGTGTAGGTGAAGGATGGGATCACCACTTTAAATACGATCATCAATAGAAAAAGCACACCGATTAACACGCTGAGCGCATAATCCTGATAAATGGCAAAGTAACCGATTAACTGCTCTCCTATCAACACCGCAGCACCCACCAGAATGGGTGTCCATATCACAGAAGCAATTCCAAAGAAGACAATAAACGTGAAGAAGGTGGTTCGCAAAGCTCCTGCCGAAAAATAAGTAGGGAACCGGCTGCCTGGAATAAAACGACTCACCAGAATGATAATCGGGCCTTTCATTTCAAACCAGTTGTAGGATTTCTCCATATCCTTTTCATTTAGCATCCATTTAAACGGTGCTCTCTTCAGCGCATTCGCACCCAGCCATCTCCCAAACAGATAAATGAGAATATCACCAAAAAAGATGCCGAAGAGACATGCCAGCGTAGCAGGCCAGAAGCCAATAATTCCCCGGGCTACCATTAGTCCGGCCCCGATACAGGTAAGGTCTTCAGAAACCAATGTAGCCAGTACAATAAAAATGAGGATTAAAAACAGGGTAAATCCCTCTGCTTTTATTCCATTTGTAGAGTCAAAGGGTAACAGGGATTGAATAGTGCGGATAAAAGATGGTGCTTCTGTAACAACACCAGAGTTATTTATCGGATGTAGAACGTATTCAAGTTCTCGTACAACTTGCGCTTCCGTATCACTATCTCCGTCAGGCAATATCAGGTTACTTTGAGGTATCAACCGTGCATATTCCCGGGATGCTTGCTCAGATGAGCTTCCCTTAGCCGAATCATTGATAATCAACGTTGGGGCCGTTACGCGTTTTACAATGGGCCGTATTAGCCTTTGATCGGTTTGATACAGGGATTTTGCATAAGGCAATCCGTAATCCGACCGATCAAACCAGCCAAAATGAGGGGTCAGATTACCTAATGCCCATATTCCTGAAAGTTGTGCCGCATAAATAGCATGATTTAGGTGATACCCACCCAATAATTCGTACTCCTGCACACCTTTTGCATTTACCAGACTCAGACTAAGCGTAGTAAGGGGTTCATGCTGATTCAGATGTACGGCAATAAGTCCACCAAAACCAATACCTGAAACATGAGCAGAATCGATCCCACGTTCTGTAAGAGCCTGACCTAATCGCAAAGCTTGTTGTTCAGCACTATAGGAATCGGACGCGGCTGTGCTTTCCAGGTAGTTAGCTACTACAATCCGATACCTGGGAGAAAATTCTTCGATAATTTGTTCTTCTAACCGACTTGATTGTAGCCCTGGAATCAATATGACGGTTTTTTCCTCTGAAGGATTTATCAACTGGACCAACGGCTTATGCTCATTTCCACTGCCCTCAGAGAACGAAATAGCATATCGAACCAAGTGAGATAGAACTACTGTACTCAGATAAAGTAGTGCAATTAATCTCCATCCCCTTAAAAAGGATGAGGTTTTCCTAACCATGCAGTGGTATCAGGTAGCCGGAACGGCTCTTTCGTGTTCAAATTTCAACGTTGAAGGTGCTACTCCAAAAGAAGCATCAGGGTTCACACCTTCCGACTTTAAGATGAATGCAATCAGAGCATAATGATGTACGGTATGACTGATAAGAAACTGAAGTTCTCTCCGAATACTAGACTGACTCCAGGGTGATCCTTCTTCCCCAACACCCTCATTGCTCTTTACCCGTATAATATTGTCAATAACACCGGGTTCGCTCATCATTTCCCGTAGTTGTTCAACGAGTCCAGACATAACATCAATCGCGGTTGTTTTGTCTGTTTCAATTAAGGTGTTACGCGCTCTTTCATCGTAGTTTACGTCATCACCCGTACGTGATAGCAGGCTTTGATAATGCTCTATGATATGACGAAAATGCTTTCCAACGCCACTATTATAGAATTCGCCACCGTTTTTTGTGTATTGTCCTTCATCAATTTGCGATAGTAAATCTATACCCTGTTGTATGAAGTGGATATTAGAGTAAACTACCAGATTCTGCTTTTGCATATTCCTTTTCGTCAATTAAGGGGATAAATAGTGAAGAAACTCCGTTATGTAATCGTTTAGCCAGGGCTTTTCTGTCCACATCAACCAGGGGTTCACTACCAAAGGTAACATACCCATCCATTTGTTTCACCTTCAAAGCGTTGAAAAAATGCGAAAAGAACGGTTCATCACCCCACCACGCAATTTCCTTATAGGCAGGAGGTTCGTTTGAAGGTGTTGAATAGCTCAAGGCTACAAAATAAACAGGAAGCTCTTTTTCTGCGGCCAATTGTAACAAAGGACTTTTAAAGGGCAACACATCTTTTCCCATACTGGTCGTGCTTTCAGGAAAAAGAACTACACCTTTATCCTCATCAATCTCTGAGCGGATAAGCTCATTTACCCGCTGTACGTCTCTTCGATTTTCACGGTCAATAAAAAGCATGCCACAAGTCTTTATGACAGGCCCGATAACAGGCCAGGAAAGTACATCACTTTTCGCAACGAAAATGCAGTTCGTTGTAGCAAATAAAAGAAAGATATCAATATAACTTAAATGATTGGATACCAATAAAAAAGGGGGTTTAGGCGACTCACCTGTTACATGAATGGATATATTGAGCAATGAAGCAACGCTTCTTCCCCATCGTTTTAAAAGGTATGACCGGTATGGACCGTAGGACACACCTACCCACCTGAGACTGTAACTAACAACGATCAAAAGAAAGAAGAACAACGTAACAATCAAAAAAAGGAAAAGCCTTAATAAAGCGCGAAAAGTTCGTATCAAATAATGAGTGTTATTTAAAAAATAAGGTCCGGGTCTGTTCAGCCAGCTCGTCAACATCTAACAACACCAGAAAATCGATGGTTTTGAACGCTTTATCAAGTGCCGGAGGGCTACAGATTTTGGCACCAACATCAACATATAGCCGAAAGAGTTGTGGTAGCTTAATGTCTTGCTCATAGGTAATATCTGAAGCTTTAGACAGGCATTCATATTCCGGTTGTACCGGAATCATAAAGGATGAATGGTACGCTTCTATTTTTTTTAGATACTCCATGGCCTGGAGCGCTAAATCCGGTTCCTGGGAAGTGATTGAGCAACAACCGAAAAGAAATCGTTTTTTTGATTTTTGAAGATATTTAGCAAGTCCACGCCACAATAAGAAAAGAACCCTTCCACTTCGGTGATCTTTATGGATACAGGCTCTGCCTAATTC
>JBCBST010000162.1:0-6335 GCA_039819115.1 Bacteroidota bacterium | reverse complement strand
CGTTTGACAGCCCACCTGAAGCCTCTAATAAATCACGAATGGTAGTTTTCCCATTTACAATCGGATAGTTGCCCGGTGTTTTTACCAAGCCATATACCCAAGCAGAAGCAGAAACCAATTCTTCCGATTCATATTCTAAAATGATCCGATCGTTTGCCATAAGCTCATAAGAAGTATATTCTTCTCTCGGAACAACCAAGCGTTCATTTTTTTCTCCAATTCTTCTGATTATCAACGCATGGTTTTGGTTTGCTGATTCAAGAGTTCCATCAACCATGTCAAGAAGTGATGCGATAGTGTCATCAATCCGGTATGGCATTTCAAGAGGAGACAAAACAGCCCCAGATATACTAATTAGAGGAGTAAAGGCGTTCCTTTTGCTTATCCGTATTTTGTCACCGGTAAGAATAATAGGGTTACTTTTTGGATCACCTGTCTTAAAAAAATGAATAAGGTCAATGGATGTTTGTGTACCATCTTGATGCTTCACTCGAATATTTCGGAAATCGTATTCTAAAGAGAGAGTTTCAATTTCGTTTATGCCAGATTCCAGGTTGTCTTGGTTCTCTGAAATCCGGGATATTCTACCCAAGTCTAATCCAGTAATGGATGAACTGGTTCGAGGACTCTCTAATGGAGTATCAATTCTTTGGAGATATCTCAAAATCGAACTATACCTTGTCCCGAATGTAAGTGTTAACTCACCAGGTTGCTGAATTTCACCACCCAAAAATGCTATGACAGGTTTAGGTTGTTCAAGGCTGATTTTAAGTTCCAGGTCTTTATAATTTTCTGAAAATCGTTTATTGAGTAATTGCTCAGCTTCATTCAATGATCGTTTTTCAAGATTTACTGTACCTATTGAAGGAATCACTACATCGCCAGAATAATTGACGACAAGGCCTCGGTAGGTAAGTTCCAGAAGCCCCTCTGCATAAACAGTTATGATATCATTTGGGCCAAGTATATAAGTGGCAGGATCAATAGAATCTATAACACGGGACGGGTTTTGCGCCAATTGCAGACCAACTTCATCTATAAAGTATTGTGAGCTTGCTGAACGATTGTTGGTTGCATCCCGATTGTTTTGTGTCTGTCGCGCATGGATGAATTGCCCGGGTAACAGTAATCCAAGAATGAATAGCGGGATAATCTGAGCTTTTTTCATAGAGAATAAATATACGAGCGAAAAGAACGCTAATTCAAGCTAATATCGAGCCAAGATAATACCAATGATGACCATAACGGCACCGGTAATCTGTAAAAAGGTAATAGGATCATCCATGAGGAGGATTCCAAAGAATAACCCGAAAACCGGGACCAGGTTTTGAAAAGCCGCGGTACGAACAGCACCAAGTCGGACCAGACCAACATTCCATACAATATAGGATACACCCACAGATAAGACACCGCTATACAGGATACCTGCTCCACCAGTTAATGTAATCGCTGAAGTATCCAGTTTTATCAGAAAAGGGAGTGCAATCAGGGACAAGGTGACGAATCCTATCAGAGACATAAAGGCAGAAAACGAATAGGTAGAATATGACTTCAGGTACTTTTTAGAGAGTAACGTATACGCGGCCCAGGTTATGGCCGACAGTAAAATGATCACATCTCCGGTCAGAGTTTCCCAGGATCGGGTGGAAGAGGACGTGTCATCTGATAGAATAATGAGTACCACACCGGAAAAAGCGGTTAGTATGGCAACACCTTTAACCCGGGTTAGTTTTTCATCCGTAAAAAAATGAGCCAGCGTCGAGATCCAAATGGGGATTGTGCCCAATATCACCGCAGCATTAGAAGCATACGTAAGGTCAATGCCGACGATAAAAAGTACCTGGTACCCTACGTTACCAATTAATGCAATGCCAATAAGCTTCGGGGTATCCTTATTCAGTAAAAAAACCGGAGCTTTTTTTACCAGGGCTGCTCCAACAAGCACCAGGCAGGCAAAAAAGTAGCGAAAGGCGTTAAAGGTATACGGATCAATTTCCGTCAGGGTAATTTTGATTACACTAAAGTTAAGCGCCCAGATGATAGCCACTCCCAGTAAGGAAGATTCCGTAATAACTGATTTCACGCATTAAAGATATTCATTTGAACGTTCCGTTATCATTTCTTCACCGCCGGTTAACAATTTAATGACATTTACCTTGTTGACATCGGAGTTGGAATACAATACTTTTTGAACTGAATTCACTAAATGACTTAAAGTCACATGGGTACTGCAGAACGCAGAGAAAAAGAAAAAGAACTCAAAAAAGCATCCATGCTGGAGGCTGCAGAGTCTTTAATCATTGAAAAAGGACTTGAAGCCCTTCATATGGACGAAGTGGCTGAGCGTGCTGAAGTAAGTAAAGGCTCTCTCTACCAATACTTTAAAAATAAATCAGAATTAACGCTCGGCATCTGCGTTAAGTCTACCGAACTACTCAGAGATGCTCTGGCAAAGGTGATTACTCTTGATGTTTCCGGAATGAAGATGGTTCATATGATGGGACTTACGTACATGCGATTCGTCGTTGATCATCCGGAGTATTTTAATGCCATGCGGTTTTTTGATCAGCTGAATGACACCAACATCTCCGTCGATAATGAGTATGTAATAGCCAGCAATAAGAATACCCATTCTATTTTCTCTTATACCGTGCGAGCCATACAAATAGGGATGCAGGATGGATCGATAAATGATAAGTATGATCCAAAAGAATTGGCTATGTTGATATGGTCGAGTTGTCATGGGTTAGTGAGTATGGCCTACTTGAATAAAACAAATGACAAATACACGATTCTTACTGAGTTGGGTTTTCAAATGGAAGAACTTGTCGATGGATTTATGAAGCTTATTGGTTTTGGGATTGCGACGGAGCAATCGGGTTTAGTGATTGACTTCGAGTCATTTATTGAAATCAAAGGAAGCTGAAGGCGTAGAAATTCAACTTAAATAAAACACAATCTTGACCCTCATTCAAAACATGAAAAATACCATTAGGGGCCTTCTGATCATTGGGTTATTCTCCCTGAGTTTTTCTCAAATGCTTACAGCGCAGGCTCCTCTTTCTCTAAAAGCCGCAATAGAAACTTCGCTGGCAAACAACACGTCGGTTAAACGGGGTGTGCTTGCCGTAGAGGATGCGGAACAAGCCATTCGCCTGGCGTATGCTGAGGTGTTTCCCGAAGTAACGAGCAGCATTAATTACACCCGTAACTTTGAAATACCGGTCAGCTTTTTCCCGGCAGAAATCATCGATCCGGTAAATGGTGTGCCTGGTACGTTTGTGCCGGTGGCATTTGGTACGGATAATAACTGGCAGGGTGGATTCTCTGTATCGCAGACGTTGTTACGGGGCGAAGCCTTCATTGGCATCAGTTCTTCTGCAATTTTCAAGGCGGTTCAGGAAGAAAACCTCCGGTTAGTATCTCAACAAATCGTTACTCAGACCCGACTCGCCTATTACGCAGTACTTGTAGCTCAGGAGCAATTCCGGTTACAGGAAGCCCAGGTAAATCGATTGCAGAAAAACCTGGATGAAAACCAGGTACGTGCTGATGCCGGTCTGGTAGATGATTATGATGTACTTCGTCTTCAGGTGCAGCTCAGTAATCAAAAACCTCAACTGATCGAAGCAGAGTATGCTGTTCAGGAAGCCTATCGTAACTTGAAAACTGTGATGGGTATTCCGGTTGGCGTACCCATTAGTGCCCAGGGAAATCTGAATGAATTTGATATTACCGAGTCTGCTACCAGTGTAGTGGAGAACCAGGGGTTAAAGGAGATTGATAAGATGAATATATTTTCGGCGTATAGTGCCGACTTTGATTCTTCGCTATACTTCGATGCCCGTGGTGATCTGCGACTTCTGGATGCCAGCATTAAACTGAAGGATCGGGAAATTTCAGCTATTCGCAGTCGGTTTCTGCCTACGCTAAATGCAATTTATAACTTGCAATGGACTTCGGTGGAGCCAGGTACTCCTAACTTTTTTGAGGACGCTGTTCGCTTTCAAACGCTCGGTCTGAATTTAGAACTGCCTCTGTTTACAGGCTTTGAACGTCTTTCAAACGTGCAGCGCGCGAAGATTGAGTACAAGGATTTAGAGCAACAAAAAAGACAGGCCGAACTAACGGCCGAAAATGAAATTGCCTCATACTCTGAGGATATTGAACAAGCTTATGAAACATCTGAAGCCCGAAAACTGGCCCTTAAACAGGCCAGAGAAGGATATGAACGGGCTAAAAAGAGATTCGACAACGGGCTGGGTTCTCAACTGGAGGTAACCGAAGCTGAAGTACAGGTTCGGGAAGCCGAAGTTAATTATGCGCTTATGGTGTTTAACTATCTGAGTGCAAAAGCCAATTATGATTACGCAACGGGCATGGTGCCTTTTGTAGATCTATCCACCAATTAATTCCTATCAAATCATTTCGTATGAATACGCGCATCATTAACATAGTAAGCATCGCCCTGTTTTTTTCCTGGGTCGGTTGCGGAGGGGAACAAGAGGTTACTCAGGAACCTGAAGAACTCGTCAAAACCATCAACGTTACGACCACTGAAGTAGGGCTGGATACCTTTAACAGCTTTGTGAGGGTAGTAGGTACGGTAGAAACTTCTGACGACATTATGATATCCGCAGAAGTCTCCGGTAAAGTGATCCGGTTCTATATCGAAGAGGGCGCACGGGTAAAGAAGGGTCAGTACATAGCTAAGATCGACGATGCTAAGCTAACACAGGAAAAGGCCAGGCTAGAAGCCCAAACGGCTCAGGCTAAAACGAGCTATGAACGTCTTCAAAAGGTCTATGACGAAGACGGTATTGGCTCGGAAATTGACGTTCTGAATGCAAAGTATGTCTATGAGCAAAGTGTAGCGGCTTTGAAATCCATTCAGGTTGATCTGGAAAATACCGTAATCAAGGCTCCTTTTAATGCTATCCTGGAAAATACGATGGTTGAAGAAGGTGAAATGGTTACTCCGGGTATGCCCGTGGTACGGTTAATTGGTTCAGATGCGTACATCTTGAATGCGGGTGTGCCTGCACGGTATGCCAGTGCTGTTACCAAAGGTGACGAAGTCGATTACTGGTTTGACGTTGAGGCTAACGATGTGAAAAAGGGAGTGATCTCCTACGTAGGTAGTAGTGTAACTCCTTCTAATCGGACGTTTAGCGTAGAAGTGGTACTGCCAGACAGTAAAGCGTTGAAAGTAGATATGATTGCAAATATGCGTCTTAAGACCTACGAACAGGATAGTGTAGTTGTAGTGAGTGAAGAATTTGTTTACTCAAAAGACGATCGTTACGTTATCTATGTACTTGGAGAGAATGATGAGGGGAAAACCATCGCTTCAGAACGTGAAGTTGAACTCGGTTTGTCCTATAGAACCAAGGTGATTATTAAGGACGGGCTTACGGTTGGTGAACAATTAATCACCTTAGGCTCGGCATTTTTAGACGATGGAATGCGGGTTACTGTTAAGAATCCCGAAAACACTACGCTAGCAGCCCAGTAATATTAGCTTTTTTCCTATGAGCTCTACAACGCATACTAATGGATCACAACCTGAAGGAAACTCCTCGTTACCCGATCCGGCCGAACGTAAAGAATTCTGGATTTCCAGCTTTTCGATTAAAAACCGAACCAGTGTACTTGTACTAATTGTACTGATTGCGGTAATGGGGTTGGTTTCTTACCTCACGATTCCAAAAGAAAATTTCCCAAGTATTAATGTGCCCAATATTTTTGTGGTCACAACGTATCCCGGTGTTTCTCCGGAAGACATGGAGAGTCTGGTAACCCGGAAGCTGGAAGATGAACTCACCAATATCTCGGACATCAAACAAATGACCTCGACCTCTTCGGAGGGGTATTCCAGTATCAATATGGAATTCGAACCCAATGTCGATATCGAAGATGCATTACAAAAAGTCCGCGAAAAGGTAGATCTGGCAAAACCGGAACTCCCTGATGACGCCGAAGAACCCATTGTACAGGAAATCAACTTCTCCGAATTTCCAATCATGAACGTTAACCTTTCCGGTGAGTACGATGAGGTTATCCTGAAAGAAATCGCTGAAGACCTGCAGGATAAGATTGAAGCAATACCCTCTGTACTTGGGGTTGATTTAACCGGTGGTTTAGAGCGGGAAGTTCAGGTGGATGTGGATTTGGCTAAGCTCAAGTACTACAACATCACGTTTGGAGATATCATTAATGCTATTGCCCTGGAAAATGTGACCATTCCTGGTGGTGATATTTCTGTTGGAACTAAAAAATTCCTGCTTCGGGTGCCAGGTCAGTACGAGGAGACCGACCCCATCGAAGACATCGTG
>JBCBST010000161.1:0-6344 GCA_039819115.1 Bacteroidota bacterium | reverse complement strand
ACCCTTACGCTATTTGCTCCAAAAGAGATTTTCGGGTATAAAAATCTTCAATCTTTTCTGGTAAAATGAAACAGATTTTATTGCTGAGACACGCAAAATCGAGCTGGGACGATCCGGGTTTAGAGGATTTCAATCGCCCTTTGGCAGGCCGTGGGTTAACGGATGCACCCAGAATGGGTAAATTTATTCGTAAAGCCGGTTATAAGCCGGATTATATAGCCTCTTCATCTGCCACAAGAGCTAAGCAAACGACGGAATTAGTGCTGGAAGCAGCGCATGTATCTCATCAAATGATAACCTGGGATAACGACTTGTATTTTGGAAGTGTAAACGATTATCTCAATGCAATCCAGCAAGCACCGAATCAGGCAGAAACCATCATGATTGTGGGCCATAACCCGTTAATGGAAACGGTGGCTGGCTGGCTTTCCGGCGCTTCTGAGCGAACAGCTATTCGTATGCCTACCGCTGCCCTGGTTTGTTTGGAGAGTTTTTCGGTTCGATGGACGGATATCACACCGGGAACATGTCAGATAAAATGGATGATGATCCCAAAACTATTGAAAGAAATTTTTTGACGAATCTTTGCACTATCCTTGATAGGGTCTGATTTAATATCTTTGGTTAAAACGACGTACGTATATGAATTACCAGCAAAACTATTTTTTCCTTTGTAAAACTCCATTATCAGCTGAAGGTCCGGAGCATGTAGAAGTGCTCGCCAAAGCGGATGAGAGTGATAATTTCCCGGAGTTATTTAAGAAATACGAAGAATACCGCTCGCATGCGTTTAATAAAGACCACATCTATAGTGTGGTTCGTGCCGACGATATCTATGATATCGTGCGAACACCCAACGAAAAGCTCGCTAAAGCTGAAGCCTACGATAAGGCACAGCCGGAGATCATAACAAATCTCCAACACCGTGTGATGCAGGGAAGCGATGCCAATGCAAAAGCAATCTTAAAAGAAGTATACGACATCGAGCTATAACGCTCTGCCAAACAGACGTTTCCGGTATACCTGATTTTATTTCCTGAATCAAAACCTGTTCATTCTCAAAAAGAATGATACCGGGTAAATATGATTTCAAGGAAAGAATTTCTCGCACGCTCGGCAGGGCTCCCCACCCTGGGATTACTTCCTTTTTCGGAAGCTAATATAAAGGATGCCCAAGACAACCTGGTAGACCAGTTAAAGGGTGTAGCCAGGCAACCCGTGTTGAAGGCTGCATTGGTAAAAGACTCCGTATTTCTTCAGTCTCTTACCATTCACCAGAGTGGAAAACACTATTTTTTGAAAGCAACTTCCATCCAGGGTACATCCGGGTATGCGGTTATGCGCGATAAGTATATCCGCAATATCTATCCCATCATGCTGAATCGCATTATTCCCTTTTACATTGGAAAAGATGCCCGGAAACTGGAAGCACTACAGGATAACTTATACGTGCACCAATTAAACTACAAATGGCAGGGGCTGGCATTCTGGGTGGGTGTAGCGTACGTCGAGCTAGCTTTGCTGGATTTGCTGGGCAAGCACGCGGGTGTTCCGGTTAGTGATTTACTAGGAGGGAGAATCAGAACATCCGTTGACATTTACTATGCAAGCGGTAATCGAGGGAATGCCGCGGAAGAAGAAATCGAGCATCTGCAGGAATTGATCGGGTTATCCGGCGCGCATGCAGTAAAGTATCGGTTGGGGGCACGCATGGCTTTTAACTCCGCTTCCGACAAACGCGACCGCGCTCTGATACCACTTGTACGAAAAGTATTGGGTGATGAGGTGACCATCTATGCGGATGCCAACGGGTCTTTTACGGTCGAAAAAGCCATAGAAACCGGGCAGCAGCTAGAAGAGCATGGAACGGCTTTTTTTGAAGAGCCCTGTCCATTCGATCATTACGAAGAAACCAGGGCTGTTTCTGAGGCTCTTTCAATACCCATTGCAGGGGGAGAGGAAGAAACAAGTATGCGTCGTTTCATCTGGTTGCTGGCATCGGGCACACTGCAAGTGGTACAGCCCGATTTGTTATTCTTTGGCGGGTTGATCCGATCCATCAAGGTAGCCCGCATGGCAAACCTGGTGGGTATTCCATGTACCCCTCACATTTCTGGCGGCGCATTGGGGTTTCTGTACATGATGCAGTTTTCAAGTTGTGTGCCTAACATAGGTCCCTATCAGGAGTTCAAAGGCAATAATGACGGTGTTCCTGTTGCATCTGATGTAGAGCTAATCCCGGCAAATGGCACCATTCAGATACCCACTCTTCCGGGGCTGGGAATAACGTTTGATCCCGATTTTCTATTGAATACAACACCAATTACTTCTATCTGACCAACCTATGATGAAAACGATCGTTTGTATCCTCACCCTCGGACTTTTTCTCACCACGTGTACGAACCGGGAAACTACCCTGGAGTTTACAGTCGAGACCGCAAGAACCGAGCAGGAAGAAGGGTGGAAAAAACTGGATACCATTCTGAACCGTATAAAAGCCCCGGAGTTTCCGGATCGTACGGTTACCATAACGGAGTTTGGAGCCATAAATGATTCCACCAAAGACAGCCGTATGGCCATTCAACAGGCAATTGAGACGGTAGCGGGCCAGGGAGGCGGTATGGTTGTTATTCCTAAGGGAGATTACCTGAGTAATGGACCAGTTCACTTGAGGAGTAACATTCATTTAAAGATTGAGGAAGGCGCCTATCTGAAGTTTGGTACGAATCCCGAAGACTATACACCGCTGGTAAAAGTACGATGGGAGGGAACCATGGCTTATAATTATTCCCCACTCATCTATGGATATGAAATAGAGAATGTTGCGATTACAGGAAAAGGAAGGGTTAATGGGCAGGCCCTGGAATTCTGGAGTAGCTGGAGGGCAAAGCAAAACCCGGATAAGGCCCGACTGAGGCAAATGGGTAATGACAAAGTACCCGTGAAAGAACGGGTTTTTGGTGATGGTTTCCTAGATAAGAATGGAGATGGAAATGACGATGGCTTTGGAGATGGTGAGCAACACTGGTTGCGCCCAACACTAATCGAGTTGGTACATGCCAAACAGGTGCTTATTGAAGGACTCCGCCTGGAGCATAGTCCATTTTGGACGGTACACCCCGTTTTTTGTGAAAATGTGATCATCAGGGGGCTCGACATTTATGGAGATTTCTTAAATGATGATGGTATTGATCCGGATTCCTGTACCGATGTTCTCATAGAAGATAACATCATCCAAACCCGTGACGATGCGATTTCTATAAAAGCAGGACGCGATCAGGATGCCTGGGACCGACCGGGTAGTAAAAACATTGTGATTCGTAATAACGAGCTGATAAGTGGGGTTAATGCGATTTGTATCGGTTCCGAAATGAGTGGAGGGGTAGACTCCGTGTTCATTTACAACAACAGGATTTCAAACGGTAAACATGCGCTTAACTTTAAAACGAATTTAGATCGTGGTGGTCAGGTACAGCATATTTACATGCGCGATAATTATGTGGAAAGTACGCGCGAGGCTCTGTTTATTTTTCGAATGGATTATCACGGACATCGGGGGAACGACTTTCCAACCAAGTTCAATAATTTTTACCTGTCCAGTCTGGAAGCAGGTGAAGTCGGGGAGTTATTCCGCATTGTGGGCGTGGAAGCAGAACCCATAAGGAATGTGTTTATCGAGCAGGTACAGGTGAAAAGTGCAGATTCCCTGGGTGCAATCCGATTTTCCAGTGATGTGGTATTTGATGATGTAACGCTAGGGGGGAAAGAGATTAGTCTGAGTTCCTTCGAATAAGGGCTCTGTTAACATTCACTAATAGAAAGTAGGTCGCCTTTTGCGGTTTTATTATTTAGTGTACATTTACACTTGTAAAACTTAACGATGGAGATATGGACGATTTTCAGTTTGATACAGATATGTTAGTAGATCTTGCGGTAGAGTATGGTCTCGGATTAGTAAAGGGGATCCTGGTTCTTGTTATTGGGCTTTGGCTTGTTAAGATTATTGCGAATGTGTTCAGAAGGGTACTCAGGAAAAGTAATGTGGATGTATCTCTGCAGGGGTTTTTAGGAACACTGGTATCTGTAGGATTGAAGATTATGGTCTACATCTCTGCACTGGGTATGCTGGGTGTGGAAATGACATCATTCATTGCAATCCTTGCATCCGCTGGATTGGCTGTGGGGCTTGCGCTATCGGGCACCCTCCAGAATTTTGCCGGTGGTGTCATGATTTTGTTGTTTAAACCATTCAAAGTAGGCGATTTTATTGATGCGCAGGGCTATTCCGGGGTCGTGCACGAAATCCAGATTTTTGTGACCATACTTACCTCGCTCGATAATAAAACGATCATTATTCCTAATGGCCCTCTTTCCACAGGTTCGTTAACGAACTATTCCACACAGTCTACCCGTCGTGTAGATTGGACGTTTGGAATTGGCTACGGTGATGATGTAGACAAAGCCTATGAAGTACTAAAACGACTGCTTGAGGCCGACGAGCGAGTACTCAAAGATCCTGCTCCTTTTTATGCTGTAAGCGAGCTTGCAGATAGTTCGGTAAACTTTGCAGTCAGAGCATGGGTGAATGCTCCGGACTATTGGGATGTATTTTTCCGTATGAACGAAGAAGTATATCGTAACTTCGATAAAGAAGGCCTGAGTATCCCATTTCCGCAACAAGATGTACATATACATCAAAACGGTTAAGCCCCAGCATTTTAACTGCTGTTAAACAATCTTACCAGCGTTGCCAAATCCTATTTAGAACACTATCTTGACGTTTTAACAGTATGAAACTGTCCATTTTAGAACAACAGGATAGAAGGTTGCGCAATGAGCCTGGAGCAAGAACAAAAGCCCGCCACAGAATTATCTGATCCCAACGCAGAACGTACATCTGATACTGCCGATCATGTCGAAAATGCCGACGGGGTTGTATCAGATTCCGTAGAAGAGAAAGAGACCGTTCACCCGGAACCCATGGAAGAAAGTCTGCCTGTGAATGAGGATGATGATAGTACTCATGAGGAAGAGTCTCAGCAAATAGAATCCCCGATTCAGGAAAGCGTGGAATCTGCTGAAGAACCGGTCGAAGATCAGGATACGGAAGAGGTATCTCAGACGGAAGAAGAAGTTAAGATAGAGGAATCAGGTGCCGACACCGTTGATACCAGCCAGCCTGCAGAAGAAGCGTTGGAAGAAGATCAAACCAACGAGCAGGAAGAAAACGAGCCAGACCCTGCCCAGTATTATGGTAAATTGGTAGCAAAGGCAGAAGAATTGGTACAGGGTAATGACTGGGCATTCATCAGCAATGAACTGTCCAACATCAATCTGTATATAGGAGAAGGTCCTGAATCGGATGATGAAAACGTACGATCCCTTCTTGAAAAATATGAAGCGCTGAAACAAGACTTTGAAGAGAGGAGATCAGCTTATTATGAGGAACTGAATGCCAGAAAAGAAGTGAATCTGGCCGAAAAAAAAGAATTGCTTAAACAGTTTGCAGCTATCGTTGCAGAAGAGAAATGGACAGCTACCGGCGAAGTAAAGCAGATCAGCCGTAAATGGGAAACCATTAGGCCAATCCCTCAGTCAGAAGCAGATAGTTTAAATGAGCGCTTTGAAAAGCTGGTTGAAGAGTTTGAATCTCATAAAGTTGATCGCCTCGTAAAGAAACTGGAAAAAGAAGAAGAGAATCTCACGCTCAAACTGCTTCTGCTCGACAAAATGGACCGGGTGAACGAGCAAGGTGCAACTGAAGAAGCCGATTTTGAAGCGCTATATACCCAGTTCAAAGATTTACTACAACAATGGCGTAAAGTAGGGCGTGTTCCTGTTGAGAAGAACGAGGCTCTTTGGGATCGTTTTAACAAAGCGCAGGATGTATTTAATGAAACCCGCTTTAAGTTTGATCAGGAGTTTAGAAAGTCCGTCGAAAGAGCGCTTTCCAAAAAGAAAAAAATTCTGGCCGAAGCCGAGGCCTTACTCGATGAAGACGATTTAGCTGAAGCTTCCCGAAGGGTGAATCGCTTGCATAAAGCCTGGAAAAAAGCAGGAAATCTTCCTCAGAAAGAAGAAAATGAACTGTGGGATAAGTTTAAAGCAGCGACCGACCAGTTCAATGAGAAAAAAAGCGAGAATATTGAATTACTGCACGAGCAGGAACAAAAAAACCTGGAACTGAAGCAGCAACTCATCCAAAAAGCGGAGCAACTATCCGACCTGGACGATTTTGAAGCTGGGCACAAGCAGATGCAACAGCTGATGGATACCTGGAAAGCCATAGGGCCAGTTCCCAGGAAGAAAACATCTAAGGTTTGGAAGCAGTTTAAAGAAGCCAT
>JBCBST010000160.1:0-6352 GCA_039819115.1 Bacteroidota bacterium | reverse complement strand
AGTTATATTTTGGTTCTCGGGATGCGGTATTGTTCAGCGGGGCACGATCCCATGGGAAAATATAACTAACCCGAAAAAAAGCGTGTGTTTCATTACCGCAAAAAGAATGATTTTTGACTTAAGTATCGTTTATTAATCCCTTAAAATAAGCCCAATCTTTCATAATTCAGCAAGTAAATGCAGCTTTTAGTTAACATAGATCATATTGCAACGTTGAGAAACGCTCGTGGTGAAGGCTATCCCGATCCTGTGGAAGCCGCTAAAGTGTGTGAATCTGCGGGGGCGTCTGGTATTGTTTTTCATTTACGTGGCGACCGACGCCACATACTCGACGAAGATGTAGTTCAGCTAAAAAAACACGTCCGGGGAACCCTTGATTTTGAAATGGCGGCAACGGATGAAATGATCGAGATTTGTTCACGAGTTCGCCCCCATCTATGTACGCTTGTACCTGAAGGCCGGGAGGAATTAACCACCGAAGGTGGATTGAACATGCAAAACGTTTACCATGATTTTGAAACTCGCGTTTTCCCGTCTATCCGAAAAACTGAGGTTCAGATCAGCCTATTTCTGGATCCAAATGCCAAAGATATTGAATTGGCACATGCTCTGGGAGCCGAAGCTATTGAGCTGCATACCGGAACGTTTGCGAATGCAGAAACGGGTGAAGATCAGCATAGAGAACTAAAACGACTTCAAACAGCCTCAATACAGGCTCATGAGCTGGGTATGAAAGTGAATGCCGGACATGGCCTAAATCTCAATAATCTGCCTTTACTCCTCGAGCACGTTCCAAACCTGAATGAAATCAGCATTGGTCATGCTCTGGTCAGTCAATCGCTGTATTGGGGGCTTGAGCGTACGGTTACATCATACCTGGATATTATGAAGCGTTTCCAGAGCGCTTAAGTGTACCTTCTTCTTCCAGTTCATCAAGAACAGCTACGGCACGACGTAAGTGTGGGATAATAATGCTACCTCCTACAATAAGCGCAACATTTAAGGCATCTATAATTTCTTCTTTGGTAGAACCGGTTTTTGCGCAGGCCTCTAAATGATAGGTAATACAATCATCGCACTGAAGAACCGTGGAAGCTACCAATCCAAGTAGCTCTTTTGTCTGGGAAGAAAGGGCTCCTTCCCGGTACGTGTTGGCATCCATATTGAAAAACCGCTTGATACCGAGATGGTCTAAGTCCATCACTTTCTTATTTAAAGCGGTACGTGTCTCACGGAAATCCTGAATGTTGCTCATATACGATTCTCATTAATTCGATTGAAGGTACTGTTCCCCCATCTTTCAAAAAAGTACACAAGAGCAGATACCTGCTTTTGATCGATTTATCATTCTTAGTATATATGAAACTCAAGCCAGACTGGTGACTTCGCAGGAATAGTAACGTTAAATGGTGACGGTATGAGAATAAAACACCTTTTTTCTTCGGCCAGTAATTTCAGTGAGAGGTATGAGACCATGGTACTTTTCAACATGACTACCACTCCATTCAACCTCTAATCTTATCCTCATGAACAGAAGAGCATTCATCGGGCAAACTTTGAATCGGTACACTAAAATTCGACTTTGCAGAAAGCAAACACGAGATTACCGACTCCATTCAGAATAACTCATTCATTCTATGTTAAGTCGGGGAAAACGCAGTAAACACCCATTAGCTGTTATTGGAGACAGCCTGTCTCAGGGTTTTCAAAACGGTTGCATCTACCGGACCGATCTTAGTTTTCCGGCTATGCTGGCCCGTTGTATAAATCCATCAGTTGTGTTCAAATCACCTCGTTTTACGGCTCAGGCTGGAATTCCATTAAACCTGGAAGTCCTTTTACGCGGACTGGAGGAAGAATTTGGATCTGAAATCGACTGGAATAATGTGTGGAAAGCAGGTGGTTATACCTTGAGCACGTTGAAAAGAATCAAGAAGTACTGGCAGGGAGGGATGAAAGACCTATCTGTTCCCTATAGCCAGCCTTATCACAATCAATCGGTTTGGGGGTTTGCCATCAATGACGCGTGGCTGGTTTCGGCAGAACGATGCACAAAGTTCATCCACACGCAGCAAGAACGTTTCGATTTTTTTGACCTCCTTCCCAATCACGCCTTTTATACAACCGCAAACCTCGTGTTAAACCCAACGCTTGGGCATACGAATGGAACACAAACCCAGCTCGGAAATATTGAACAATTACATAAAAACGGTGGCATAGAAAACCTCATTGTCTGTCTGGGTCATAATAACATTAAAGGCGCTATAACCGGATTACGCCTCGATTGGTCGGAAAAACGAGATTTACAGGAACCGCCGTACAACCGCACCTGCACCATCTATCGTCCGGAACACTTTGAGCAGGAGTATCTGACGCTGGCCCGGCATCTATCGAAACTTGGTATTCCAAGAGTATTTGTACCTACCTTACCCTATGTAACCATCCCCCCTATATTGCGGGGGGTGAACCCATCCTCAAAACATTACCTATCCCCATATTTTGATTTCTATACTCGCTTCTGGATATGGGATGAAGACTTTGATCCGGAACAACATCCTCATATTACCAGAGAAGACGCTATTGTGCTGGATCAAACCGTAGATGCGTACAATTACACTATAAAGCGCATTGCAAAGCAGTTTGGATTTCACGTGGTGCCTGTTGCCTCTCACGTCTCATCTGTTGCCCGTCGCAGGCTTAGTAACCGAACTCATCCTCACTACCCTGAAGGATTGAAAGCGGCCCTAAAAAAACGCCCTGAAACCCGGTACCTGATCAACGAGCAGGGAGCTTTGTCGCTCACGACAGATTTTATCCGTCTGGATTCGGCTACCGGCACCCTTTGTAAAGGAGGCATTTTCAGTCTCGATGGTATTCATCCCACAACAATCGGGTATGGCTTAATGGCCGAAATCTATTACAACACCATGAAACACGCCGGCGTACGGTTTAACTCAGGCCTGGATTGGGACTGGATCGTAGAGGAAGATACGCTTATCACTCGTCCACCTTTGCTGCTTAAAGAATTACGTATGGTGTTACGTTATCTGGCGCTTGGTCCTACCCATGGCTTAAACAAAATTCGAAATCAACTGTTAGCTAACCTGGTTAAAAAAGGAGACTGGAAAACCATCTTCACATTTTCTTCATAAAAAACTCATACCGTATCGCGCTATAACGAACTCTACGTAGATTGATCAAAACAAATATCCTCTTAGCTATTGTTTTTATTACAATAGCCTGCAATACCACTCCCAAAGAAACACCATATAACCCTGAAACCGACACCCTGCGCAACGATCAGGAAACACATCTTCGCAATATCCGGCAACTTACATTTGGTGGCGATAACGCAGAAGCCTATTGGAGTTATGATGATTCCAAACTGATTTTCCAGTCCAATAACCCAAAATGGGGAGTAGGATGCGATCAGATTTTTTACATGGATGTGAGTGGTAATAAAAGCGAAAACACGAAATTCCCTATGGTTTCAACTGGACAAGGGCGTACCACCTGCTCTTTCTTTGTACCAGGTGATTCCACTTTTGTTTATTCCTCTACTCACCTTGATGACCCTGCTTGCCCCGAAGTACCGGAACGTGGACCTGGTGGCGCTTATGTATGGCCAATTTATGAGGGTTTCGACATTTTTAAGGCAGACCTTAATGGTCGCATCATCGATACCCTGACTACTACTCCCGGTTACGATGCGGAACCAACCCTATCACCCAAAGGGGATAAGATTGTATTCACTTCAATGAGAACCGGTGATTTAGAATTATTCATTATGAATGTGGATGGGTCTGATGTGGTTCAGATTACAGATGCATTGGGCTATGATGGAGGTGCTTTTTTCTCCCCGGATGGTCAAAAACTCGTGTTTCGAGCCTCACGCCCTAAAACAGAAGAAGAAATCGATAAATACACCAGCCTTCTTGCTGAGGGTTTAGTGGAACCTACCAATATGGAGATCTACACGGTCAATATTGATGGGACCGATTTGAAAAAGATCACCAGCTTAGGGAATGCTAACTGGGCCCCCTATTACCACCCTTCCGGAAAAAAAATCCTGTTCTCATCCAACCATAAATCCAGACGTGGATTCCCATTCAATTTATTCATAATCAATGAAGATGGGACTGGGTTAGAGCAGATAACCTATGATGAAGCATTCGACTCTTTTGCCATGTTTTCCCGCGATGGAAAGCGCCTGGTATTTTCTTCTAACCGATTCAATGGCGGTGATCGCTCAACGAATGTGTTTATAGCCGACTGGATAGACTAGGCTCATCTTCTATTTGTAAAATCGTGTACGTATAGCATCTGTACAACAGATGTTATACTTCTGTTATGCCTTGCGGATGGGTAATGATGAACTTGTGAAAAAACCAAGTTCAGATGATCCGTATTCCCCTTATCACCCTTTGTTTGATTCTGTTCTGCTCCGCCAGTTCTTTCAGTCAAAAAGCGCCCAACTTCAGGCTCAAAAATCTGAAGAACAAAACCGTATCCTATAAGCAGATAAAAGGTGAAAAGCTTACCGTAATTGATTTCTGGGCTACCTGGTGTAAGCCTTGCGTAAAGTCGATCCCCAAGTTTGTAGAAATGAACGATGAGTTTGAGGAACAAGGTGTTCAGTTTATTGGCATTAGTATTGACAGTCCCCGAAACCTCGCTAAGGTACGGCCATTCACTAAATCTCTTGGAGTTGACTATCCCATTTTACTGGACCAGGAAACGGCATTAATGGCCAGAATGCGGGTTCAGGCTGTTCCCACCCTGCTCATTGTTGATGCTGACGATAACATTGTGTATTTCCATGAAGGGTGGCAAACCGGGGAAGAGCAAAAAATACGGGAGAAGATCAAAGCCCTGCTGGAGACTGAATGAAGATCCTGATCGCCCTTTTCTTTGGTCTGCTTCCTTTTGCAGGAGGGTATGCCCAGATTTCCGGCTCTAACTTCTTCGAATTCCAATACGGGAATCTACCCTTCCAGGAGAACCGGGATTTAACCACAGCGTATAATCAGCTTAACCTGTTTTACGATCAGGATTACCTGAGCGCGTCTGCCCGAATTGAGCGTTTCGATAGCCGCGATAACGAACGATCTTACTTTGATCTGAGCCAGGCACTTATTCAGTATCAGGATGATCAATTCAACATCCGGGTAGGAAACTTCTATGAAACCCTGGGACGAGGAATTCTGCTACGTAGTTTTGATATACCCGGTTCGGTTTTTGAAGATGAGTTTAACCGGGTACGATATGGCTTTTTCAGGGATTTAGAAGGCATTTCCGGCGGGTACACCTCCGATCGGCTGGAAGTGAAAGCAATGCGCGTGCGGCCCTTATTCAATCCGCTCCCCCCTAACTTTGAACCAGATTCCCTGCGACGAAGGGAAGTCATTGATGCCCTGCAAGGTACGGTAAATGTGAACGATGCCCTTTCGGTAGGAGGAGTGTTCATGCGCATCGAAGAAGACCGGGCGCCGGGCCAATACCAGGAGTTTGGCTCTCTACTGCTGGATATGAATTTAGCTTCCGGATTTCAGGTGTTTGGGGAATATGCTTTTAATACCCAGGCCGATGTGTTCGCATTTAAAGAACAAGACTCTTACGGTTTGTACACCGGGGTTAACTATTTCTATCAGAATTTCGGGGTAAGCCTCGAGTACAAAGACTATAACAATATTTTGGTGGGCTCCGGAGTAAATGATCCCCCTACATTGATAAAAGAACACACGTACCCGGTCCTTAACCGAAGTACACACGTACCGAACACTTCTGATGAGCGTGGTTCCCAACTGGAAGCATTCTACAATTTTGACGCTGGTCATTCTCTCGTATTTAACTATGCCCGAACCGTAAATGAAGTATTTAACCGGTTTGATTATGAGGAATACTTTTTAGAAGGATTGTATCAATTCGATGAACTCTTCAGCATAAAAGGATTCATTGATTATGCTAACGATGAACCAAAAGCTGAGGCCGATCGCTATTCTTTTGGATTAATCACCGACAAAAGCTTTGATTACCGTTTTGGTATCACTACTGATCTGCAGTTTCAGACATTTGAACGCACCTTTTCTGGTGAACAGGTTGAGAACTACTACGCTTCTTTGGCCCTGGCCTTTAACAACAATCTTACCATAAGTGGTGTGTTTGAAGCAAGTAGTGATCCAAACCTAACCGACAATCCTACCACTTTTCCTGAGATTGAAACAGACCTGAGGACCTGGTTTGGAATGAACGCGTTGTACCGCGTTAAATCCACGCACACCATCCAGTTTTTTGCAGGAAAACGACGGGGAGGTCCGGCCTGTACCTCGGGTATTTGTTACGAGATTCTGGA
>JBCBST010000159.1:0-6403 GCA_039819115.1 Bacteroidota bacterium | reverse complement strand
ATGATGATGGTCTCGCCAACTATTGAATCTGGGAAGTGTTCCTTCAATGCGTCGCCATTAAGGATATGATAGGTTTCTGTACTCATGAGCGTAAGCTAAAAACAACAGATCACAAGTTAAACCCTGTTTATTTCAACAGCGTCATCTTACGGGTTTGGATACCACTCAGTGTTCGTAATTGCACAAAATATAACCCACTGCTTAGCGCTGATGCATCGAAGGTGTAGGAGTGAGAACCCGCATTTAATCTCCCCGAAAATAATTGGCTAACGGGCTGTCCAAGGGTATTATACACCGCAACGGTTACGTTTTGAGCAGTCCCCAGTTCGAAATTGATGTTTGTGGTGGGATTAAAGGGATTGGGATAGTTTGGAAATAGCTGTGTTTGTTTGGGGGTAAGCGGGGAATTCTCGTTACTGACGGAGCTATTCGAAAAAATCAGCTTGTCCAGTTTAATGCCCCCGGTGCCAACCAGTACACGTAAGGTGTGGGTGCCAGCTTCCATTTCTATGCCTTCACGCAGGCGTGATATCATATCCCCATCTTCACCGGTAATACGCGTAAAAAACGTGAGTTCTTCTCCATCCAATTCAAGATTTATTCGCGCAGAACGGCCCTCAGAAATTCCGATTAACTCAATGTTATATAATCCGGTCTCTTCTATCTGAATGGTGTATTCCATCCATTCTTTACCTTCCATATCGGTAATCACATAGTTGGTTTCCGAATCCGTAGGGTGGGGGATGATGTCTACCGCTTCATTTTGACGGAAATCGTTACCAAGCTCGTTGCCGGTATTCAACGAGTCAGAGAAGTCGAGGTAGGACACTTCAAATCCTCCAACGTCAAAATGTTCCAGTTCCAGGGTTCCTGGGAGGGAAGTGGGCTCGTCGAGAAAAGGTCCCTGCGTACAGCCTGTACCCACGACCAATTGGATGGATCTCGTACTGGTTCGGGTTGCACTCTCATTGTCGGTAGCTTTTGCTTCCAGATTGTAACACCCATCCACAAAAGGCATCCATTCGATCTCGAAAGGAGCTTCGGTAGCTGTTCCAACTAATTTATCCTGAACAAAGAAATCAACCCGGGCGATACTGCCGTCAGAATCGGTGGCATCTGCTTCTAACGTAAATGGTTCAAGTCCGGGCACCTGCACCCTGGTGCGGTAATCCAGATCTATTTCCGGGCGTTGGTTTTGATCCTGCCAAACCTTGATGTAGTCGATCAGCATTTCGCTGCGATCCGGAGTAAGCTCATTCGGCTGAAAACTACCCAGATAATCTCCCCCGATTGCAAGGTTTAAGATAAAATAGAAATTACGGTTAAAAGGATATATCTCGGCTCGTTCTTCAACTTCTTCGCGTGTAATTTTCAGGAAGGATACATCATTCACAAACCATTCCATGTAATCGGGAGTCCATTCGTATCCAAACCGATGAAAATCCTCCGAAAAACTCCCCGTAGGTAACTCGTAAGAACCGCCCATTAATCGCCGATCTGCTGAAGCTTGTGAACCATTACTGTGAAACGCCCGTCGGCTAAAATGTATGGTCCCATCGGTTTTAGTGGTTTGATGTCCTCTAAACTCCATAATGTCCATTTCACCGCTATATGGCCAGGTTCCATATTGGCGGTCGGTAGGCATCATCCAGATCGCAGGCCACATGCCTCTGTTTCCGGGTAACTTGGCTCTGATTTCGAACCGGCCGTACAGGAAATCTGCGTTATACTGAGATTTAACCCGGGCCGAGGTCCAGCCTCGTCCTTCATATTCTTCCCGGAGCCCGATCAGGTAGAGGATACCGTCTTCCACATAGGAATTGGTATCCCTGTCGGTATAGTATTGCCATTCGTTGTTAAAGGCCGTTCCTATCCAGTGCGTCCATACATCCCGGTTTAAACTATCGAACCGTTCTTCCCAAACCAGCTCATAACGCTGGGCCATTGCCGTGTTAGCATAGGAAAACAGTAAAATGAAGATGAATAACGATGCGGCTTTTTTCATAACAGCTCTTTATGCAAAAAATGGAAAATTAATTGCGCTAATTTGCAAAAAACCTACCAGAACAGCCACAACATTACGATAATTAACACGCTTAACGTAGCCGTAGCCCACTGTGAACGGGCGTCTAACGCCAGTAACTTTTTGTTGTTCTGGATGTTAAAAAAGTAGGTCCATTTCAAATTGATGTCTTTTTTTCCTTCCATCAGGCTGACAATAACCAGGCTTGTACAACCTACAATGAACAGTATGGTAGCGGCATACAGATAATGTAATTGGGGTGCGAATTCGAATATGTTGTTCAGAATAAACGCGATGCCAAGCGCATTTCCGGAGATTAACCCTGCAAGAGCTCCTCTTGAAGTCGCTCTTCTCCAGAATAAGCCAAATATAAAACAGGAAACAATAGGGGGAACCAGATAGGATAATGCCCCCTGCAGGTAATCCCAAAGGGTGGGAAACTGATCAATAAATGGGGCCCATAACGACGCAAATACAACGATCAGAAGAATAAAGATTCGTCCCACACGCACTAGTTTTTCCTCAGAGCTTTGAGGCTTCCATGCTTTGTAAATATCCATGGTTAAAATAGTAGAAGAGGCGGTAAGGGCGGAATCTATACTCGACATGAGTGCGGCAATGAAACCGGTAAAAACCAGCCCAAGCAATCCAGCCGGGAGAAGATCGAACATGAGTAAGGGAAATACTTCGTTCGAATTTGAGAGTCCGGGATATAACAACAATGCAAACGTGCCGGGCATAACCATGATGAAAAGAAGGGGGAGCTTTAACCCTCCGGCAAATAATGCACCCAGCCGGGCATGAGATATGTCTTTAGCACCCAGAACCCGTTGAACCATGTGTTGGTTCGTGCACATATAATAAAAGCCAAGAATGGGAAGACTAACAAGCAAAGTGGGCCAAGGGATAAACGTATCGCTGGTAGGTTGAATTAGGCTGAAAAAAGAGGGATCGATTTGGGTGGATAGCGGTTCCATTCCACCTGTGCGTTGAAATGCAAAAAAGGCGATAAAACTGGCGCCAATAAGAAGTAAAACAGATTGGGTTATGTCGGTAGCCACTACGGCTTTCAATCCTCCTGCAAACGTATACAGGCCAGCAATAATGGCCAGACTCACAATAGCGTAGGTAAGATCAGAATCCGGCATCATAAGCTTAAACAAAACTGCTCCTGCGTATAAAGCACCTGCAATATCAATAAATATGCTACCCACGATGGAAAGGACCGAGAAGTAGTTTTTAACCCGATGATCAAATCGGTTGGCTAAAAACTCGGGCATCGTAAACAGGCGTTGCTTCAGGTAAAAGGGAACAATAAACAACGCAAAAAAGATGAGCATAACGGTGCCCAACCACTCGTAGTTGAATACCGATATTCCGGTTTGGTATCCGCTGCCAGCTAGCGCAATAAGTGTACTGCTCGATATGTTGGATGCAAACAAGGATAAGCCCACCATGGGCCAGGTGAGTGAGCGGCTGGCCAGGAAAAAATCGTCCGTCGTGTGTTTTTTCCGGGCACTGTGGATTCCATTCCATGAAATGAAAACGAGATACAGTGCTACAACAAGAAGATCAATCCCGTTAAATATGCCCATACGGTATACAAAAAAGGCTCCTTGAGGAGCCTTACATTAGTTATGCGTTTGCAGCAATCATACCCTGCATTTTCTGAGCTTCGGCAAACTCTATACTATCGGGATAATCGTCAATAATGCTCTGAGCTAATTCCTCAGCCTTTTCGACGTTTCCGGATTTGAAGTGCAGTTCCGCTGCTTTCAATAAATTGAATGGGGTGGTAGAGTTATTTTCATCCCAGGAAGCTGCCTTTTCATACAGCTCTGCTGCGGCTTCGGTGCTTCCATTACTTGCCAGTAAATTGGCATGGAAAGAATGAGCACCTACCCCGAGGATTCCTTTAGGAATTGCGTACATCTGGATTTGTTCAAGCGCCGACTCGGTATTACCGAGTTTAAAGTTACAAACTGATGCGTAATACATGGCAAGATTGCCGGCATCGGTACCAGAAAATTCTTTGGCTATCGCATTAAAACCATAGTTAAGCTCGAAGGAATCACCATTCAAAGCTTTGTCAAAATCGCCATCTCTGTAGTATTGACTGGCTATGGCTAACAGGTTTTGAGCCTGTACTTCTTGTGTTTCTGAGTATAAGTTATATCCAATCAAAGCCCCAATAATGACCACCGCTCCAATTACAATCGATAGGATCGGGGTGCGGTTAGCGTTAACGTATGTTACCGCCTTGTTGTAGTTTTCAATAAGGGGATCGTGTTCTAATTCTTCCTGCGATAGTCGTTTAGACATTTCTTGAGTTCGTTTTGAATAAAAAAAGTAGACTTACAAAATAAGACTGTTTTCAGGATTTATCAAAGCTCCTTAAGGGGGAGAGCATACCGTTTTTCATTTCAAAAACCTGATCAGCACGTTCTGCAATCTCTTCTTCGTGGGTAATGAGCAGTACCGCAATTTGATCGGTACTGGTTAATTCATAGATAAAATCCAGTATGATAGAGGTATTCTCCTCGTCCAGGTTACCCGTGGGTTCGTCCGCCAGCAGAAGCCGGGGGGTGTTCATCAATGCACGAGCCATCGATACCCGTTGCTGCTCTCCACCCGAAAGTTGGGTGGGACGGTTATTACTGCGGTGATTAATCCCAAACCGGATAAGTAAAGCAGTGGCTTTTTCATAGGCCTCTTTTTGAGGCATACCTCCAATCAAAGCAGGCATAGCCACATTTTCCAGGGCAGAGAATTCCGGGAGCAGGTGATGAAACTGAAATACAAACCCGGCAAAACGGTTGCGAAAGGTGGCTAGTTCGTCTGCTTTCATTGCGTGGATAGGTCTGTTCTGCCATTTCACGAGACCCTTATCCGGAGTATCCAGTCCTCCAACAATATGAAGCAACGTGCTTTTACCGCTACCGCTTGAGCCTACAATAGCCGTAACCGTTCCCTTTGCAAGCTGGATTGAAGTATTATCGAGTACGGTAAAGGGGGTTCCGTCTTCTGTACTTTTATAGGTTTTTGTGATGCCTTCGGCCTCAAGAATCCAATCAGTCGGGCTCATGGCTGTTCTGTAGAGGATTTAAAAGGAGGATAAATCACAGACTCAATGTGCGTGCATTTACCACTTTCCGGATCAATTTTTGCAAAAGCTCCACACAAATGGTTGTCTCCGTTAGCGGGTTGATACTTTTGATGAACACCGGTCATAAAGCGCTTAATGGCTACTTTTTTATCCATTCCCAGCGAAGAGTTGTACGAACCGGTCATACCTGCATCGGTGAGGTAACCCAGTCCGCCCGGGAAAATACGGGCATCACCGGTGGGAATATGTGTGTGCGTGCCTACCAGTACCGAAGCTTTTCCATCCACGTGCCATGCCAATGAAACCTTTTCAGCGGTAGCCTCAGCATGCATATCAACAAAAATCAGGTTCGTTTCCTCTCTCATCTTATCAATAGCCCAGTCTGCAGCTGTAAAGGGGTCATCAATAGGGCGCATAAACGTTCGCCCCTGTACATTCAGAACACCAATTTTGTGGTTCGTCCCCGAGATAGGGTAGGTGCTGAAGCCAATGCCTGCGTTACCCTTTGGATAGTTAAGCGGGCGCAGGATATGCGTGTTGTTGCGCATGTAGTTAAAGACCTTCCACTTATCAAAGGAATGATCCCCACCGGTAACCACATCTGCACCAGCTTCCAGAAAATCTTTGATGATGGTGTCGTTTATACCATGCCCTTCATGAGAGTTTTCTCCATTCACAATCACGAAATGGGCGTCGTATTTTTTCTTAAGGCTGGGTAAAAACGTTTTGATAAGGCTGATGCCCGGGTTTCCCACAACATCGCCAACAAATAATACGTGAATGGAATCAGACAATACTGCCCCTTACTTAGCTTTTGATAGTTTCCAGAAGACGCTCCAGGCTTTTGTTTACGCGCTCCATGGTTAATTCTTCGGTACGTTCAAGCTCACTGTTACTGGCACGGGCTTCGAATAGCTCTTCGGCTAAACTCAGGGCAGCAAGCGACATGACGGTATGATCGGGTTGATTGGCTAGTTGATTTTTATAGGTCTGAAAGCGTTCATCTACATACTTTGCAATACGTACCATATTCTCCTCTTCATGGTCTTCTACTTTGAGAGGATACTGCTTTCCTAAAATGGTCACTTTAATGGGTTTCATTTTGCTCCCCCAGGTGATGGTCTATTTTGGAAATAAGGCCCTGAACCGTTTGTCGCATAGCCAGACGTTCCGATTCTTGTATGGCCGAAAAAATATCGGATTGGTTACCTCTTGTTTCTTCCAGCTTGGTACGGAGTTTGGAATTTTCCTTTTTCAGCTCCTTGAAGATCGGA
>JBCBST010000158.1:0-6461 GCA_039819115.1 Bacteroidota bacterium | reverse complement strand
GTAGAAGCCAGATTTACGCTTTGACGGGTAAGTTGTGTCGAATCTTTTAGGAGAAAGGTATGGTCAAGATTCAGAGGTTTAAGAATTTCATTTTCCACCGCATCCTTAAACGTGGTACCTGATGCCTGTTCTATGATTGGGGTTAGATAACCAAAGCGGGAGCTGTACAAAAACGATGTGCCAACAGCACCCTGAGAAGTATGGGAGAGTATGTGTTTTACCAGTATAGAATCACCAAATGAAAAATCAGAGCCATAGGATTGTACAGGATCGTTAAGGGAAAGTCTATTCTGTTCAACCAGCTTCATGGTCAGGGTAGCAGAAAACAACTTAGTGATGGATGCAATAGGAAATGCCGTAAGAGAATCCACCTTCGTTCCGTGCTCTATATTCGAATAACCGAGGTAGTTTTCATATACAATGTGCCCATCTTTCGTTATAACCGCGCTTAATCCGGGTATGGAGAAATAGGACTGCAGTTGTTCCAGTTCATGACTGAACCTTGTATTTCGTTTTTCCAACGGATTCACCTGTGAGCAAGACAAGAAGAACAAACCAAGGAATCCATACAACGCAAGATATCGCATACCATTTCGAAGTTGAGGCTTTTTGATGACAAGCGACCTACGATGGAATACAAACCTGGTTTCGGTATGGTTAATCGTCAGAAAAGATGACGTTTTGAAAGGTTTTACCGCGTTTGAAGAGCATCGATTTTTCTTTCCCCTTTCGTTTCACATGCATGATGGTAGTTTGAGAGGGAAAAAGCTCAGTAAACAATTCGCAATGCGTAGTTAGCTGTTTCAGGTCGGATACATCAGCAATTCTAAAGTAACACCAGGTTACATCCAGCTCGATCTCCTTACCCAGATAACTCATTGTTTGTGGTTCGGTCACATTATTGGGTAAAAACTGTACCTGATCATTTACATAGCGATGGATGATTGAATCTACCGCAGGTATTTCTTTTTCATATCCAACATAGAGGTCATCACGTTTCGCATGCTTTCGAATGGCAGCCTGTAAATCATCCGTAAACATTTTCAGGGAAATGTCTAAGGTTTCTTCCTGTGGATTGTGATCCACTAAAGCTAAGCTTACATAAATAGGATGAGTTTCTTCTACTGCATCCCTGGAAACGCTAAAAGAAGTAAAACAAAGGAGTATGCAAAGGTAGAGCAGGGAATTCATGTACGCCAGCTTGTTGATAGTTTATCATAAAGTACGTAGCGTGATTGCTTCAAACAATTGGGATACCCCGCAGTAACAATTTAAATGTCTGAATTTACGGCCTATCTGAAATTAGGCATCGATCATATATCTGATTTACAAGCATACGATCACATTCTCTTTATTATTGCCCTTACTGCCTTGTACCGAATCAAGGACATCAAGAAAGTGGGTATTCTGGTTACAGCTTTTACCATCGGACACAGCGTAACTCTTGCTCTTGCTACTCTGAATGTAATTCTTATCCCTTCTGAGATTATTGAATTCCTGATCCCTGTCACCATTCTTCTGACATGTATATACAATGTCACGGTTACAAGGAAGGCGTATCAAACAACAGAAAACAAAAAGAATTACCAATTCAGCTATCTGATCGCACTACTATTCGGACTCATTCACGGAATGGGGTTTTCAAACTATTTACGCATGTTATTGGGCAAAGAAGAGAGCATTCTTCTCCCATTATTAAGCTTTAATCTCGGCCTTGAAATTGGCCAGTTATTCATTGTTGCTATCATCCTCTCACTGATGGTCCTTTTCCAGCGGGGATTTGGTGTTTCGGCACGTTCATGGACCATTTTTATGTCGGGCGCCGCTGCAGGAATATCGGTTATCCTGATGTCTGAAACTGCTTTTTGGACCTGACTATACAGAACATATGAGACGATGTATACACAACCTGATGTTATAAGATAAATGAGAAACATAAACCCAAACCTGATGAAAAACTCAAAAATGCATATCCGTGCATTTCTAACCCTATTGGTTTCTTTTGTGATGCTTAGTCCTGCCTTGTATGCACAGGGTGAAGCCCCCCGAACGAATACTAATAAGTTCCGGCAGATGTACGATCTGCTTCCTACTCCAAATGTATATCGTACCGCAAGCGGTGCTCCTGGCCATGAATACTATCAGCAGCGAGCAGATTACACGATAAATGTAGAGCTGAATGATGAGAACCAGATGTTGACAGGTTCCCAGCGTGTTACGTATTTCAACAACTCGCCCGATCATCTGGAATATTTGTGGCTTCAGTTGGATCAAAATGTAAGAGCGCCAGATTCTGATACCTATAAAATCAGGGCCACATCGATTAATCCAAACCGGATAGGTTCCAATACGGTGGAGGATTTGATCGGTCATAACGAAGATTATGGGTACAACATCAAAAAAGTGGCCGACAGCAGGGGTAATGCATTACCTTATACGATTGTGAATACCATGATGCGTATTGATTTGCCTGCTCCACTACAACCTGGCCAGAAGTTTGTGTTTGATGTAGACTGGTCCTTTTTAGTTCATGATCGTATCCGTTATGGCGGTCGTGGCGGCGCTGAGTTTTTTCAGGAAGACGGCAACTGGTTGTATACAATCACTCAGTGGTATCCACGAATGGCGGTGTATAATGATGTGGAAGGATGGCAAAACAAACAGTTTTTAGGTCGGGGCGAGTTTGCCCTTGTTTTTGGGAACTACGACGTAAAAATTACAGTACCCGGCGATCACGTAGTGGCATCTACCGGTGAACTTCAAAATGCATCGCAGGTACTTTCTGCTGAAGAACGACGCAGGTACGAGGCTTCAAAAACATCGGATAAACCTGTTGTCATTGTAACCAAAGAAGAAGCGGAAGCCAAAGAAGCAAACCCACAACACGGTAACCAGAAGACTTGGCACTACAAAGCTGAAATGGTTCGCGATTTTGCCTGGGGTTCATCCAGAAAGTATATCTGGGATGCTATGGGTGTTAAGCTGAATAACAAAACAGTAATGGCTATGAGCTATTATCCTAAAGAATCGAATGTCACATTTGGCACCTATTCAACCGAGGTAGTCGCACATACGGTAGAAACCTATTCTAAATTCACATTCGATTATCCTTATCCGGTGGCTATTTCTGTTGAAGCAGCTAATGGGATGGAATACCCAATGATCTGCTTTAACTATGGCAGAAATGAAAAAGACGGCACCTATTCTGAGCGAACCAAGTATGGCATGATTGGGGTGATCATTCATGAAGTAGGTCATAACTGGTTTCCTATGATTGTTAACTCCGACGAACGTCAGTGGACCTGGATGGATGAAGGATTGAATACGTTTCTTCAATATCTGACTGAGCAGGAATTTGAACCGGATTACCCATCACGACGGGGACCAGCACGAAACATCGTCAATTACATGAAAGGGGATAAGCAGTACATCATGCCGATCATGACGAACTCAGAGTCCATCTTTCAGTTCGGTTCTAACGCTTATGGTAAACCGGCAACAGCGTTAAACATACTGAGAGAGACCATTTTGGGCCGTGAAGTATTCGATTACGCATTCAAAACGTATTCCCAGCGATGGATGTTTAAACACCCAACTCCGGCTGACTTATTCCGGACCATGGAAGATGCCTCGGGTACCGATCTGGATTGGTTCTGGAGAGGTTGGTTCTTCACCAACGATCATGTGGATATATCCTTAGATGACGTGAAGTGGTATCAGCTGTCCAGCTTTAACCCCGATGTGGAAAAAGACCTGGCCAAAAAGAAGGATGAAGCTCAGCCAAAACGAATTGGCGAGATTCGCAATGCAGGTCTTGAGAAGTATACCGACACCCGTCCCGAACTGCTGGATTTTTATAATTCCTATTCTGAGTTCAATGTGGATGCCATAGACCGGGCAGAATATGAGCGTGTACTGGCCCGCATGACAGAAGACCATCAGGAGTTGATCAACGCCGGATACGAATTCTACGAGCTTGATTTCAAGAACGTTGGTGGACTGGTGATGCCGATTGTACTGGATTTTGAGTTTGAAGATGGGACCACCGAACGGGAATACATACCAGCTGAAATCTGGAAAATGAATCCCAGTGAAGAGGTAAGTAAAGTATTCGCCTTCAAGAAGAAGGTGGTTGGGATTGTGTTGGATTCGAACCTGGAAACGGCAGATACGGATCGCGATAATAATTACTGGCCTAAGCGGGTTGAACCCACCCGATTTGAAATGTTCCTGCAAGGTGGACGCTCACAACGAAATACCTCTGTACGTGAAAACAAAATGCAGCGGGCAAAACGCGCCGAAGAAATGGAGAATAACTAGAACGTTTACATATTCCAGCGTATACGCTAATCAGGTAAGTAAGTGTGCGCTGGAATATCTGTTCAAAAAAAGAGCAGAGATTCAGATACTTTTTCTTACATAGAAGTAGGTTTTGTTGATATCAATAAAACCTATATCTATCATGACTTTAATCCCTGTTTCCTGAACCGTGTATTAAAAACTCTTCCACAGCGGGCACAATATCAATAGCCGTATTACTGTTCCCAAAGATTCCGAATCCTTCTTCTTTAAACATCATGTAATAACCCTGAAAGCTGGGATTCATTCCTCCATGTGCGATTTTGATACCAAGTGGTGTATCGACGCGCATCACGCCGAGTCCCCAGGAATCGAATCCATTTTCGGTCCGCAATGATTCATCCTCGGGTAAGACAACCTGATTTCTGAACATTTCGTCGGTTGTTTTTCTGTCAATCATTCGATTTTCCATAAGGGCAATCATCCATTTTGAGAAATCAGATGCAGTGGTATGAAATCGGAATGCAGCTCCAAAATACGGCCGGGCTAAATCGGAAGGGATGCCTTCACTCACGATCCCATCTTCGTAACCGACGGCTTTTTGAACTTTGAGTTTTTCATTCGACAGCCTGAACCCCGAATTGTTCATTTCCAATGGGGTGTACAGTTGTTCTTTGATAACCTGCTCCAATCCATGGTAATCCACACCATGTATATGAGCTAATACACGGGCAAGGTACTCATAACCTTCCCCGGAGTAGTGAAAATCTGTCCCAGGCGTAAACTTAATATCCAATTGACCATCCTCATTAAAGAATCGCCAGTTTGGTAAGCCGGACATGTGCGAAAGTACCATTCGTGAAGTAATCATTTTGTATCGATTATCGTATTCCAGCAAAGGTTCAGGCAGGTAGGTATGTAAAGGTGTATCAAGATCAAGTACTCCTCTTTCAACCATCATCATTGCAAAACCGGCAAATACGGATTTGGAGATAGAAGCAGCTTCAAAAATGGTAGTATCCGTAACGGGTTCGCTGTTCTCTGTATTTTGTACACCATAAGACGCGTGATACACCAGTTTCCCGTTATTAATCAATGCGAATGACAACCCAGGTACATCATGGGACTTCATTTGGGACTGGATAAACCGGTCTAACGAATGAGTGTTGATGTTCTTTCCATCAGCTGTTTGTATTTGTGCATAGGTTGAGGAAACAGCCAATAAGAAAACCGAGAGAAGAAGAACAGAAACAAGGAGTGAAAAATAATTTCTCATAGATTTAAAAAGCTAAGTTAGCCGAAAGGAAATACACGAAACAAGATTAAGTGCAGTTACCGGAATTGTAACAGTGCGGTAGTGGTATCGGATTTTGGTAACAACAGCTCGATAATGGGAGGCAGCTTTGGGTTCGTAGGATAAGAAGCCAGAAAACTGAAGTAATTGCCTTCATAGCGAATCCCACTTTCCCTGTTTGTAATGGACTGTAGCAGAATACTCCGGTTAAGCAGGGAATCCTCTGATGATGTTTTTTTAAAAACTTGATCCAGGTAGCTAAAACGCTCACATGTTTGGAAACTGGTGTCCGCGAGTAGGTTGAAGTCTGTATTTACTAAAGGGTGATTGGTATGGTAAACAACCTGCTCGTTATGGGGGGGCTCGTACCGTACGTGCTGGTTTGCAGAGCGTTCAATATCCTGAATACCTTTACGTCCTGCGATCATAATGTTCTGCGGAGCCCCAAGTGGCGTGTTCTCTAGAAAGAGAAGCGCTTCATCCTGATCAGAGAACATAAGCAGTTTGCGAATCATGAAGGGTAAGGGAAGCCCGTTCAGGTTCATCGTTAAATTGGGTAGTGAGTTGGTAGTAACCGCAAAATTGGAGTTCATACCTCCTGTAGCGATAATCCCCGGAAAGCCATATACGAGTTGAAGGCCATTATCGAGCACGACGGGCTTATACTTCATTAAAAAATCGGGTAGGTCCAGGTTATAGGCTATATGATTGGCATCATCCGTTCGCAGACCAATATTGGTACAGCTTTGATAACCTTTTGAAAAATAGATCATCGTTTCTTCTGCCAGATTAAGGGTAATCAGACCTTTCTCGTTTACTGCTGCGCCTTCAGCCATGCTCCAGAACTCCTAGAAGAGATTAAGGGCAT
>JBCBST010000157.1:0-6587 GCA_039819115.1 Bacteroidota bacterium | reverse complement strand
CGGGTTTAGTATACTTGACCTAAAATGGGAGCATGCTTTACCGATTTTCAGCACACGATAAATACCAACTTGTTCAACAACTTGCCGATTGTTTAGCTGAAGTCACGCTAAACCCGCTGAATCCGGAATGGATGATTGTCCAGAACAGGGAAATCAAACAATGGATTCATACCCAACTGGCCACTATTCATGGCGTATCGGCTAATGTAACCTTTTCTTTTCCCGACGAGTTAACGTGGAAGTTATATCGCTTTATCCACCCTGAGTTGCCCAAGCGTCTGCCTTCCGACCGTGACGCCATGGAGCTTCAGATCTTCGATATTCTGACAACGAATTCGGATTGGTGTACCCGCATAACGGGCATTAACCGAGCGGAAATTAGTGAGATGGACGTACTGCCACTGGCGCGCTCTGTAGCCGATGTGTTCGACCAGTACCAATTCTTCAGACCTCACTGGCTGAAACAATGGAAACAAGGAAAAAGAAATACTCCATTTCCCGAAGAAAGGTGGCAGCAATCCTTATGGGAATTACTGAATCATCATTTTAATGGTCAACCAGCACGATCTGATGCTTTTTCAACACTGCTACAGCCCGACGTACTCCAAGCCTTAATTCCTCATCTCCCCAAACGGTTGTTTGTGTTTGGTTTATCGACCTTCAGCGGGTCCTTCATCCGGTTGATAGAAGCATTATCGGGTATTCTGGATGTTTTCATATTCGACGATTGGTCTACCACTTCTGTATCCGCTCCTCTGGCTGTCGACTGGCGTGCTCCCCAAAAAGATCTCAATAAGGTGTTAGCGGGGATACCTCATGCTTATACGATTCTGGATGATACACAGCATAGAGCTTCTGTGTTTCCTCCTGAAATACATGTGCATTCCTGCCATAGCATAAAACGTGAGGTAGAAGTACTCTGGGATCAGTGTCTTGGTATGTTGGAAGACGATCGCCAGTGCGAGCCCACAGATCTGTTGATTCTTGTTCCTGATATTGACACATACGCACCCTATCTGTCCGCACCACCCAAAGAGTTAAAAGATGATGTTTTTCTGTTTGGATGGAAGGATTCCACGGTGATGGATGCATTGAAGCATGTGATACATTTCCTGACATCCGAGCATAAGGCAAACGATTGTATGGATATTCTTCGGATACCGTTTGTAGGAAGTTCATTTGGGATAAGCACGGTCGAAATTGAACTCATCAGCCAGTGGATGATGAAGTTTCAAACCCGAAGAGGGGTAGAGCCGGATGAGTGGAACGTGAGCAGCTTTTATCAATTACTTAAAAACCTGTACTTCGGGTATGCGCTCGATGTAAGCGATACGGTGGTTTGGGATGCCTTTCCCGATGTAAACATTTCGAATAACGATCAGTTAGTTGTACTCGGCAGGCTAAGTAGTTTTATTCGATCCATTCGGGACAACATTCAGTTTTTGGATAGAAAACGCTCGTTTTCAGAATGGGTGGATTGGATTCGGAACATCGCACTTCATTTTATCGGAGACACTGATCATGCCAAAACCCAGGAGCTATACAGGGTAATCGAACGATTACAGGCTGTATCGTCCCACTTGGAGCAAAATATCACTTTTGAAACGGCGTGGAAATGGATGGATCCATGGCTTACTCAAAAAGGAGCATCTTCGTTTGGGATGAATCGTGGTATTACGATTAGCACCTACATACCTATACGAGGGTTGCCATATAAAGCCGTTTTTCTGCTCGGCTTTAATGAGGAAACATTTCCAAGAAAACCCGATCGTCCTTCATTCGATTTAATATCCAGAAATCCACTTCCGGGAGACCGGATTCAACAGGCAGATGATCGATTATGGTTTTCCGAACTTCTTATGCACACCGATACTCAGCTACACATTAGCTACATTGGTCAAAACCTGTATTCTGATGATGAATCCCTTCCGTCGGTACTGATCGATGAATTGAAGTGGAATAAGCAGGATGGCCAATTCCGACTCATTGAACACAAACACCCAAGAACCGGTCTGAACCCGGCGTATTTTACATCCGACGAATTCTTTTCATTTGATACACACAGAGCTTCACTTTCATCACGTATTGCTCATTTACCAGAAGAAGTTCCCGGCTTTTTTGATGACGTATATTCCCTGGAGCTACCGGAGTTAATTACTCCTGACGAACTTGCCCGTTTTTTTGTCCAACCTTTTAAATGGATGCTCAATACTCATTTTAATGTAGCAGAAGGATATGATCAGCTACGTTTGGAAGACCGGGAGTTATTTGAACTACATGCATTGAACCGATACCGGCTATCGGCCAATCTGTTGGATGCACATTCAGCTGATGATGAACTCAGGGCTGAACTGGCCCGAAAGTTTGCCCTTTCGGGTATACTGCCTACCGGGTTTGTTGGAGAGCATTACCTTGCGGAAGTAGCCAAATCCATCGAGCCCTTGCACGCTCTTTTCCATGAATTTGATCAAGTGGAGCAGGTCGACGTTGATATCCCGCTAGGAACTCTCTTATGCAAGGGCCCCATTTACGGCGTGATTGAATCAAAGCGGATGGTTATCCAACCCGGAAGGTTAAAACCTGAGCATATGGTGCAAGCCTGGGTTTTATTACTTCTGGCTTCAACACGGGGTGTGAATCAAACCGTATTGTACTCACTGGAGAATGTGAGTGGATCAGGAAAAAAGGGGAGTAAACGGGCAAAGAAAACAACACTGAATCTTCCTGATGAACCGGATGTACATGTTAATGACATACTGAAATGGTTTATAGATGCACACCAGCGTAAAGCCTGGTTATCACTTGATCACACCGAATCTATGGCACTTGCTGAGGCCGAAATAAAGGGTAAGGCATACACAAAAGGAGAGGTTGGTACCCGGCAGAGTTCATCATTTTCCGTGACCAAAACAGACCTTTTTACCATCCTTGCCACATCTTTTGGTATTGGGGTTCAGCACCCATCATTCAGGGAGATATCTACAGAGTTTTGGACTCCGTTATTAGAAAATAAAAGCGAGGAATGGGTATGAAACCCCTCGATCCTTTCGTATGTCCGCTTGATGGAATTAGTCTGGTAGAAGCAGGGGCCGGTACAGGGAAAACATATACGATTACGTCACTGTATGTGAGAGCGATTCTTGAGAAAGGATTACTGCCATCCTCCGTGCTCGTAATCACATTTACCGAAGCAGCCACCTCAGAATTGAAAACGAGAATACGATCAAGGCTGATGGATACGCTGGAGGCATTCCAGGCAGGGGAGAGTAGCGATCCATTTATCCATTCGCTGATCAATAAATGGGGACATACCCATAAAGATCACCTGAAAAAATGTATTCAGTCGTTTGATGAAGCTTCTATTTTCACTATTCACGGATTTTGCCAACGCTTACTAAAAACACACAGCTTTGCTTTTGGCGTCTCTTCCGACTTTCGGGTGCTTCCCGATCCGTCCGAGGTGCTCCAGGAGAGTATTGATGCGGTATGGAAAGACTGGCTGAAAAAATCGGTCAATGAAGAGCGGTATCGAATACAGATACAATTGCTCACGGAGTACCAGTATACCCCTGAAAAAGCCAGAAATATGCTTGCCGCGATCATTGAGCAGCGCTCTATGCACATTGTACCTGAGATTCCGCATATTCATGTTGAACGTATGGCAGCCGATATCGAACAGGCCCTGGATCGCTTGAGAACAAGTCTGGAGAAAGAAAAAGAAACGATACTAACCTGTGTGGAATCCGGGGCTTTAAAAAGAAATATCTACAATGTATCGGCTGTAGCTAAGGTTAAAGCAGCCATACAAGCCATTGAAGAAAAAAAGATAGGATTTATTCTTCAGGATAAACTAGAGCTATTGGGAAGCGCCATGTGTAACGCCGTAAAGAAAGGAGAAGTCATACCGGAGTTTTCCACAACTGCTAGGGTTGACGAGGTGGTTCAATTGTACCAGTCTGTACCACAGGTTACCTATCAGTTAAGACTGGCTTGGACTGAACAGGCTAAAGAGATATTCGAAAGATCCAAAGCCACATCTAATGTGCTCACCTATTCCGATCTGTTGTTCAGAACCAACCTGGGGATAACTGCGCCCGAGAACACACCACTTCTTTCCGATACCATTGCGGAAGCATATCCTTTTGCACTGGTCGATGAATTCCAGGACACCGATCCGCTTCAATATGGCATCATCAACAGGTTGTATTCCGGCCGTCAGGGAACGGGTCTTTTCATGATTGGAGATCCAAAACAAGCGATCTATAGCTTTCGGGGTGCCGATATACAGGCTTATCTTGCGGCTAGGTCAGATGCTCCGGAACAGCAGCGGTATACACTTAATGCCAACTACAGGACGAATGAGCACCTCCTGGATGCAGTAAATCACATCTTTTCGATTCATCCCAATCCTTTTTTTATTCCTGAAATTGAATACAGGCCCGCTCTGCATCCTCGAAATCCATCGAAAATGGATGTTATGTTAACCTGTAACCAGGCAACGGTAACCCCAATGGAATGGATACATCCGTCAGATCCGCTCTATTCTAAAGGTGAAGGCGAACGATGGTGTGCGGAAACAACAGCAGAACGCATTGTACAGCTTTGCAACGATTCCTATCGGTTAAACGAGGCTCGGGTTTCCCCGGGACACGTCGCGGTATTGGTTCGAAAGCATGCACAAGCCGAATTGGTGCGTGAGGCGCTGAACAGTCGGGGCGTTAATGCAGTAATTCGCGGTAAAGATTCTGTTTTTGATACGGGTGAGGCCCATTTTCTATTCACCATACTGTATGCCATCGCTCATCCTTCAGATGTTCAGGCCTTGCGACTTGCCCTTGTTCTTCCTTGGTTTGGATACACCCAGCACTCCTTTGAGGAATTGGTGAACACAGAATCCAGGTGGGCTAAAGTTACCGGTTATGCTCTTCAGGCATACACTACCTGGATGGAAAACGGTATACATTCTGCGATACAATACCTCAGAGAAGTATTTCAGCTCTCTTCACATATTGTGGAAAGAGCGCATTCCGAACGGATCATTACCAATCTGGATCACCTTATTGAGCAGCTCCATCAGGCAGAACACGAAAAACTGCTTGGTCCGGATGCTTTGTTGCACTGGTTTCAGCGAAAGCGAAATGGTGAGTTGATCACATCAGATGATGAAGTTATTCGCTTAGAATCAGACCGTCAGGGTGTTCGCATACTGACCCAGCATTACAGTAAAGGTCTTGAATTCCCCATCGTATTTTGTCCGTTTCTCTGGGAACCATTTCAAAAGCCAAGATCGAATGAATCTATCCGTTTTCATGCTGATGGCGGATTTTGTGTAGACTATTTGAGAATACACGATCAAAGAGCGGATTTTGAGTACTTGTCCATGAGGGACGATCTCTCAGAGAGTATTCGCCTGGCGTATGTAGCTCTTACCCGTGCTGAATCGGCCTGCTTTGTGCTTACTCCGACTACGGAGTTATCGGGGCCAAGCGCGTTAGGTGTATTGCTTAATGGTTCTCAATCTATGCATGATATGCTGAAAGAGCCGGGTTCTAAATCATCCATACCATTGGATTTGAGCAATCTTGATACAAATACGCACATTCGTATCCGTTCAGAAGAATTACCTACGGTTTCAAAACTGAATCGATCCATAGATGTATCTGACCAAGCGTTTACTCCCCGGACATTTACTCGCAAACCAACAGCTGTCCGCCCTGGTATGCACAGCTATAGTTCTATTACCCGAAGCAAGAACGATTTCTCTGATCGTTCATTATCATTGATTGAGACCAATCCGGAAACGGAAGAGGCAGAGCCGTCCAGGTTTACATTTCCAAAGGGAGCTGCTACAGGCAACGTTTTGCATGAACTCTTAGACGAGATCCCGTTTGGTGATTATCACCGCCTACGAATAGCTGTACCTGAAAAACTCCGTACCTACGTCATTGAAGAAAAATGGGGCAACATCCTGCAACAGTGGGTGATTGATACCTGGAGGCATTCACTGGGGGCAGGCCTCCCGGCTTTAATTGATCTGGAAAAAAACGATACCGTAAAAGAAATGGAGTTCTATTTTCCGATTACGGAATTAGAAATTGATGAACTATCAGCTCTGTTAGGACATCAAAGAATGGGCGACAGAGGTCGTGTGAATGGATTCATGAAGGGATTTATCGATCTTATTTTTTGTCATAAGGGGAAGTATTACATCGCGGATTATAAGACCAATCATTTAGGAGATGGTCAGGAAGATTATAGCGCAGACGCATTGAACCAGGCTATGCAACACCATCATTTTGATGTACAATACCATGTGTACACGGTGGCTCTTCATCGTTATCTGAACAAACGGATTCCGGGTCAGGGGTGAGGGTCGGCTGAGTGGAGGCCGCGGCTGTCGGAGCAGAACGGTTCAGGGCTGGTGGGGAGAGTGCAGGACTTGTTTTTCCCTGGTAAACATCATTCCCGTGTCAATAACACCTTTTTGGATGGCTGTACCACTACCCACTGATCCTGAGTCGCCATTGCAGTCCAGGTGAGCTGAAATCACGTTGTCACAGAAGCCATGAGCAGCTGCAGAACCAGGC
>JBCBST010000156.1:0-6605 GCA_039819115.1 Bacteroidota bacterium | reverse complement strand
TTGGTTTGTAGCCCATTTACTCACTCATTATTCCAAACAAATTCCGAAAAAGGTCTCTTTAGTACGTCCTCCGAAACACACCCCGTATGGATTTGGGGGGTTGAATGAGAACGAGCTTATTGAGGCTTATGAGCATCGTATTCCGTTAGACAAACTGAATACCATTGCCCGGTTGTGGGAGCATTACAGATATGATAATACGGAGGCATTGATCAGCCAGGCCAAGGAACTTGAAAAAGAATATCCCTTCATGCTCCCGGCGGTACAGGCTCATTTGGATCGGATTCCTACCGATACATATCCGGGCAGACCTGTTCAGGTGTTAAAGGATATCATGGAAGAGCTACAAACCCGTGACTTTGGAACCATATTCAGAGCCTTCAACCAACGGCAATCTATTTATGGATTTGGGGATCTACAGGTGAAGCGGATGTATGATGATCTTATACAAGATCCTTAACCTCATCCCGCACCTGTAGCCTATTGGAGTTCTTTGCATCCTGCCTCCATCAAAATATCAGCTGAGCCATACCCACAAAAGAGTACATACAATCGGATTATAAACGACGCATCAACCGGGTGTTCTCTTACATCGAACATCATCTTGATTCGGATGTATCGCTGGGGGTTCTTGCTGAAGTAGCCTTCTTTTCTCCCTTTCATTTTCATCGGGTATTCAAGTTCATTACAGGCGAAACGGTAAACGAATACATCACCAGACAACGAATTGAACGATCCGCATCCGATCTGCTACATACATCAGAGTCGATAACGCGTATTGCTCATACCTATGGGTTTGGCGATTCAGCTTCCTTTTCGAAGACCTTCAAAAAATTCTACGGACTTAGTCCATCTGCGTTCCGGAATCAGCATCCTAACCGGTTTAGTAAAATCAGGCCCCTTTATAGCAAGAATGGACAAGAGTATCCTGAACCGGTCGCCTACCTTGGTGTAATCGACCAACTAACAGAATGGATACACATGAACGCAACTATAAAAACCGCTCGTATTTCACACATGGATCTGGCCTATGTCTTATGCATCGGAGATGAACATATCGGTACAGCCTACCAAAAACTGATCCAATGGGCAACGTCTAAAAACCTGATGAATGATCAGACAAAACTGGTCACCCTTTATCACGACAGCTTCAAGATAACGGAAGCGAGCAACGTAAAGATGAGCGCAGCTATCGTAGTGAACACCCCAGTAGAAACCGATGGGGAAATCGGTCTGACTTCTATACATGAGGGCGAATGCATTGTCGGAAGCTTCGAAATCGGACTCCAGGAATTTGAACAAGCCTGGACGGGTATGTTTGTGTGGATGGAAAAAAATGGGTTTAAAAAAGCGGATCGCTATCCTTTTGAGATCTATCATAACAACTTTAATGAACATCCCGAAAAGAAGGCCATTGTCGATTTTTATATCCCGATTGAATAGCTGGTTACATTCAGCTTGTCTTTGCTGATGGCAATTCAAAAGAATGCGCGAAGTACTACATTCCGGACACTCTTTCCATATCTTGAACAGGACTAATCCATCCCTGCCATGTATATCAATATAGAGACCAATCGACTCCGCATTCGGAAAATCAGGGTTTCTGATGGCGATTTCATACATAGGTTGGTCAATTCCGAAGGATGGCTCAGGCACATTGGAGACCGTAAGGTTTCAAATGCGGAAGAAGGCAAAGCATTTATTGAAGATATTCTGAATAAGGAATCGCATTTCTATCATATATTTGAATGGAAAGAAACAGCAGAACCCATTGGCATTGTTACCCTTATTATAAGAGATGCCTACGACCATCCGGATATCGGTTTTGCCATCTTACCGGAATATGAAGGCAAAGGATATGCATTTGAAGCTACCAGGGCCTACCTCGATGATATCCTATCGAAAGAACACTATAAGGACATCATTGCTATCACCCTGCCGTACAACCAAAACGCAATCCGCCTTCTTGAAAAGCTAGGACTCATGGTTAAGCAGACGATTCAACATGGGGACGAAACCCTTACCATGTTCAGCCTGACCAACCAAGCCTGACGTTACCACTTCCATTCTTGTTTAAAACAACTTGAGCTATAACCACGGCTTTAATTACCACCCGGAACTGTTTTAACAATTGTTTACTTATGAGTAAGGTCTGTAGTGACTCGCATATTCATTTACACGCACTACAGTCTTAACCGCTAAACTTAGAGCATTCCTATTCAGAGGGTGTGCGTTCATATACAAGGATTTGTGGTCGTCCATGATTGTCCGGTTTTTTTCACATACTCTTTTTAATCACTTGCTCTCTTCAGAAGCAAAGGAAAAAACCGAGCGCGTTATTCTGGCAATAGCAATCGTTAGCTATTTACTGCATCTGGTTCTGATTGTATTGGCAACGCGTGGCGTTATTTCCATTGATTCAACATTCGTTAAGAATCCAATCGCAGCTATTTATACTCCCTTCTCATTTATTCTGGTATATGAAGTCTACCTGTTGGTCTATTTTCTGCCTAAATCTATTTCATTTTATATCGGAAAACAGTACGAAATCATCACGTTAATTGTAATCAGAAGGATCTTTAAAGACATTGCTCAACTGGAGCTATCTACAGACTGGTTTTACATTCAGAGTGACCTGCAATTCACCTATGATGTACTCACATCGCTTGTTCTGTTTGTGTTGATCTATTTCTTTTATCGAAAAGTTATACGGACACCTGAAAGAGACGATCCTAAAAAAAGAGATCGTATTCGGTTTATGAGATCATTTATTAATCTCAAAAAAGTCATCGCTGTTGTACTGATTCCAATCCTTTTCACGCTGGCGGTGTATACCTTTTTTGACTGGTTTACGGCCATGCTAAGTGACTATAAAGATGGGTTTTTAGCGTTCAAGAATATAAACAACATTTTCTTTGACGAGTTCTTTACCATTTTAATTGTTGTTGATGTTTTACTCCTGTTGGCCTCTTTCTATTACTCGGATGAGTTTCATAAAATCATCCGGAATTCGGGTTTTGTAATATCGACCATTCTGATCAAAGTCTCGTTTTCAGTAGATGGAGTTGTGAATAATGCGTTGGTGATCGGGGCCGTTTTATTCGGCTTTCTTATTCTGATTATCCATAACCTGTTTGAGCAAAATCCGCTTACCGAACAAACCAGCTAATTCCCTCTGCTCACACTGGGATTTACATCATTCTATTCATCTTTTTTAACGAAACTTTGGACGAATCCAGGTAGGAAGGATTTTGATTTCCTTTATCTTCACGTCGGGCTAATCGTCAGCTTACCACGCTTACCAAACACGTTAACTGCTTCATTAAATCGGGATATCATGAAGAAGGACACACTTAACAGTCAGAGCCTCAAAAAAATTGAGGACGATTTTATTTACCTCATCGAAGCCTTCTCAGAAATGTTGGTTTCCATTGGTGAAAACGAGCTTTCCAGCTCATTACCCTGGGTGAATGAATCGGAAAACATCCCTTCCTCATCCTCTATTTCTGATCAAAAAAAGATCCAGGCACTAAGCATTGGATTTCAACTCCTTAACCTGGTGGAAGAAAACAATGCCACCCATTACCGTCGGAAATCCGAATTCTTTTTAGGGCCGGATTCCATACGGGGTTCATGGGCTGAAACACTCAGCCATCTAAAGGAAAAAGGCTATACGGAACGTGAGATCGCAGATACCCTCGCAAAACTGGATGTAATGCCTGTTCTTACCGCTCATCCCACTGAAGCCAAACGAGTAACGGTACTGGAAATTCAGCGGGAACTATATCAATTGTTGGTAAAACGTGAAAACCCAAACTGGTCTCCCCAGGAGCAGGACGTACTGCACAACGAAATACTTGGCCTGCTGGAACGATGGTGGTTGACCGGAGACATCTATCTTGAAAAACCGGATTTAGAAGACGAACGGAATAACCTTTTGTATTATTTTGCTAATGTCTTTCCAAAGGCACTGAACGTTTCGGATCAGCGACTAAAGTTTGCCTGGAAGCATACCGGTTTCAATCCTGAAACCTTATCTGCAGCAGAACATTTTCCTTTGCTCACCTTAGGCAGCTGGGTTGGGGGCGATCGGGACGGTCACCCCTTTGTTACTCCTGCTTTTACCGCAAATACGCTGAACAAACACCGGGAGGTAGCACTGGATTTACATCTCAGGAACCTGAAAGAACTGGCACGTAAAATCAGTCTCTCTTCGCACTTGACGGACGTTCCCGAATGGTTTTTAGCTGAAATCGAAGACCGGGCATCAGTAGCCGGACAAGCTGGTAAAAAAGCGGTGGAACGCAATCCTAACGAACCCTGGCGACAGTTTGTAAACCTGTTGATCTTAAAAATGAAGGCTACCGTTAAAGCCAGCCCGGGCGGAGATTATGCCACACAATACCCATCTCCGGATGCGTTACTCGATGACCTCAGGATTCTGGAAAAAGCCTTGAAAGCTGTGGGGTCCGACTTGATTGTAGAGGATTTGATCTTCCCTATTGAGCGTCAGCTACTGTGTTTCGGGTTTCATCTTGCCAAACTGGATATACGCCAGAATAGCTCGTACCACGATAAAGCGATGAGCCAGATTCTGAAGGCTGCTGGATTTGAGAATCATGATTTTGGTTCGTGGAGTGAAAGCGAACGGCTTGCCTTTATTAATTCCGAACTGGAAACGAACCGGCCCTTCCTGCCTTCCGGCTTTTCTTGTGGATTAGAGGCTGATAATGTGCTGGGATACTTCCGGGTAGTAAAAGCGCATACCGACTTATATGGTCGGGATGGAATTGGCTCTCTCATTGTAAGTATGACCCGAAGCCTGAGCGATTTACTGGTTGTTTATCTTTTTCTTCGGGAAGTAGGATTGAGCTCCGCCCTTTTCCAGGTGGTTCCATTACTGGAAACGATCGAGGATTTGGAAGCCGGTGAACACATCCTGGATGCGTTTCTGACCCATCCCAACAATAAGGAGCGGTTAGAGCTTGGAGCTTCCCGAAAGCAGGAAATCATGCTGGGATATAGCGACAGCAATAAAGACGGTGGTATCCTCTCCAGCCGCTGGACGATCTATAAAACGGAAGCTAAACTCACCGCAACGGCAAAAAAGCATGATGTGGAGCTTACTTTCTTTCATGGTCGGGGTGGAACCATCAGCCGGGGTGGTGGTAAAATTCATCGCTTTCTCGATAGCATGCCTCCCGGATCGGTTAGTGGATCCATCAAAATGACCATACAGGGAGAAACCATCGCCAATCAGTTTGCGAACCTGTTGAATGCTACTTATAACCTCGAGATGTTTCTCTCGGGAACGGCTAACCAGGCTGTACAAACGAGTATGACCGATGATTTTGCTTCCTCTTTTGATGCGTTAGACCAGCTGGTGGCAAAATCCAATCAAACCTACCGATCGCTGCTGGATCATCCCGACTTTATTGAGTTTTATGGACAGGCCACTCCTATTGACGTGCTTGAGGAAAGTAAAATAGGTTCCCGCCCCGCCCGAAGAACCGGCCAGCGTACGCTCAACGATTTACGCTCCATTCCCTGGGTGTTTAGCTGGAATCAATCCCGGTTTAATCTTACCGGATGGTTTGGGTTTGGAACCGCATTTTCTGCTATCAAACAAAGCAGTCCGGAGGTATACGAATCGTTTAAACAACTCGCCGTTGACTGGCCTTTCTTTAAATATCTGATTATCCAGATCGAAACAAATCTTCTGAATGCGAATCCGGACATCATGAATCGGTTCGCTGATTATATAAGCAATGCATCGCTTCGGGAGGAGATTATGGGGCTTATTCTGGGTGATTATGATGCTGCACTGTCTCAAACCGATGAATTGATGGGAGGAGACCGGAAGAAACGACGCTCATCTAAACTGGGGGATTCCGATCTTCGTGATGAAGCGTTGTCCTTGCTGCACGAGCTACAGATCCAATACCTCACCAGGAAACGAACGGCTTCAGAACAGATCAGTGAGACTGAACGGGCTCATATTATAAATCATTTGCTGCTTACAGTGAATGCACTTTCAGGAGGATTAAAAAGTACCGGGTAAGGCGCCCGTTACTGGATGAGAATACGTAAACGCTATACCTTCTGATTCTCATCACGCCAACCTGAATCTGACGGTGTCTTCCTATGCATCAAGACTATATCTCACGGATCAACAGAACCTTCGACTATATCGAAGCAAACCTGGGTCGTCCGTTAACGCTTGAAGAACTGGCTGGTGTTGCTAATTTTTCCAAGTTCCACTTTAACCGAATGTTCAAAGCCATTGTTGGTGAGACTCCATTCCAGTTCATCCATCGGTTACGGTTGGAAAAAGCAGCCATGCTATTGATCGCAAACCAACAGGAACCTATTGCGGATATCGCCTACCGATGTGGGTTTCCGGAAGTGTCGGTTTTTTCAAGAAGTTTCAGAAAACAGTTTAACCAATCCGCTACACAGTACAGGGCTCAAAAAAGCAATATTAGTCAAACGGATAGCAATGAATATCAACGGGCATTATTAACCGGGTCCATAGATGTTCAAATAATTGTTCATCTCCTTTGTAAGGACCCATATGCCGAATGTAAGCAACAGTCATTTTGGGA
>JBCBST010000155.1:0-6611 GCA_039819115.1 Bacteroidota bacterium | reverse complement strand
GGATAGAACGGATTTTAGCATCTAATGTCAATGGAAAAATTGTTTTTTTGTGCAACGTTAGTGTTATTCGACGGTTACACTTTTTGCAAGATTTCTGGGTTGATCTACATTACATCCTCTATTGACTGCTACAAAGTAGGAGAGCAACTGCAAGGGTATTACAGAAAGCAGCGGAGTGAGGACATCGAGCGTTGATGGTATCTGTATGGTAAACTCAGACAAATTACTGACTTCTTTATTCTGATAATTAGCAATGGATATAATGCGCCCCTTTCGGGCTTTGACCTCTTCGATATTGCTCACCATTTTATCGTTCGTATGATCTGTGGCTGCAATAACCAGAACGGGCATCATCTCATCAATCAGGGCTATGGGGCCATGCTTCATTTCTGCAGCGGGATACCCTTCGGCATGGATGTACGAAATCTCTTTAAGTTTTAATGCTCCTTCGAGGGCAACAGGGAAGTTTACGGAGCGCCCCAGGTATAAGAAATTTGGAGCATAGGTAAACAAACCTGCTATCTCTTTAATAGCATCGCTGTTCTCCAGAATGTGACGAATCTTCTCAGGGATTTCAGATAGTGCATGAATCAGTTCCGATGCATATTCCGTTGTGATCGTATTCTTTTCCTGGGCCAACTTTATGGCCATTAGCGTAAGAACGGTAACCTGGGCAGTAAATGCTTTTGTGGATGCCACTCCTATTTCGGGACCGGCATGAATATATACTCCCGCATCCGTTTCTCTTGCAATGGTAGAACCAACCACGTTCACCACACCCAAGACAGTAGCTCCTTTCGATTTTGCCTCTCTTAGCGCAGCCAGCGTATCCGCCGTTTCTCCACTTTGGGAAATTACGATCATTACATCGTCTTCATAAATCAGTGGATCCCGATAACGAAATTCGGACGCATATTCCACTTCAACGGGAATCTTAACCAGTTCTTCAAATAGATACTCGGCTACCAAACCCGAATGCCAACTGGTACCACAGGCCGCAATAATCAGGCGTTTTGCGTTTAGCAGTTTAGGCATTACATCGGCTATACCGCCCAGTAGTATCGAGTTATGATCAACATTAAGCCTTCCCCGGAGGGCATCGGCCAGGGCCTTAGGTTGTTCAAAAATCTCCTTAAGCATAAAATGGTCATAGCCCCCTTTTTCAATCTCTTCCAGACTCAGGGCCAGCTCATGTATTTCCTTAGATAACAGGGCTTCCTGGCTATTTCTTACTTCATACCCATCTTCTCGTATGATCGCGAGTTCTCCATCATCCAGGTATACGACCTGATCCGTGTACTCCGCAATGGCCGAGGCATCCGATGCTACCAGCATCTGATCATCACCTACTCCAATCAAAAGCGGAGATCCTTTCCTGGCAGCAATGATCCGGTCCGGGAAATCAGAATGAAGGATTGCAAGTCCGTAGGTACCTTCCACCTGGTGTAGTGCAAGTTGAACCGCATGCTCAATGGTCATGTGGGTGTTTTCCATGATGCTTTCTATGAGCACAGCGAGCACTTCTGTATCCGTCTCCGAATCGAAAGTATATCCATCTTTAAGCAGCTTGTGCTTCAGAGTGGCATAGTTTTCAATAATGCCGTTATGCACTAATGCAATTTTGCCGGAATTACTTTTATGAGGATGGGCATTTTCGTCGTTAGGCTCACCGTGAGTAGCCCATCGGGTGTGGCCAATACCGATGGTGCAGGTTTCTTTCTCGGCAATCGCAAAATCAAGGTTACTCACCTTCCCTTCTTTTTTGATCACCGAAATCCCTCCATTCAATAGAGCAAGACCTGCTGAGTCGTATCCTCGGTATTCTAATCGTTTCAGCCCTTTAAGAACCACATCTGCAGCGGGCAAAAACCCAACATATCCTACTATTCCACACATATCATCTGGCTTTATTTTTTTAACCAATTGAGCAAATTACGTAATATTGGACAAACATATTATCAGGTTACCCGATGGTTCTAGCTTTCTTTGAAGATAAGACCCTGCCCAACTTTCACCCACTTACCTTGACCCGGCCTGCCGATGATTTACGTATTGGCATCTGGACCATAAAGGAAAAATGGAGTTTTGAGCTAAACGCTTACGATCACATTCGTTTGACGCGCCCCTCCATACGAAGGTTGTACAGCCGTTCTATACAACATGACGAAACCGTAACCTGGGTCAATTCCTTGATACTTCCGGAAGCCGGGCTTGTTTCCATGATAAAGGAATTACCTGTTAATGAGAGTATTATCAGCAACGGAAGGCTGATTGCATCTAAAGTTGATGCCGGTACTTCACGTACAATACTACAATCTGTTGATATTGGTAACCTGCGCGCGACCCCAACTCATGAATACAATCTACCGGACGAGTATACACTTACTCATCTCTGGGATTTAATCGCACTGAACGGGAAAGAGATACAAACCGACATCAATCGCATAGCTCCGAAGCACATTCAAGAGCATCAGTTTAACCATGTATGGGTAACTAACCCTCACGACGCTATTTTTGCAGAGGAAGGAGTACAGATAGAGCCTGGTTGTTCACTAATAGCAACAGAAGGTCCTATTTACATCGGAAAAAATACCATTCTTGAAGCTGGAACCGTGTTGCGAGGTCCGGTAGCCGTTTGTGAAGGAGCCGTTATTAAAATGGGCAGCCGAATATCTGGCGGAACCACCGTTGGTCCGGTTTGTAAGATTGGAGGAGAAGTCACGGCCAGTATCTTTCATTCCTATTCAAATAAAGCGCATGATGGTTTTGTAGGACATTCTCTAATAGGACAATGGTGCAATTTAGGTGCTGGTACCACGACCTCGAATCTCAAAAATGACTACGGTTTCGTGAAGTTCCCTGATTGGGAGACGGGTTCCATTCAGCAAACAAACCAGCAGTTTTTAGGAACGGTTATGGGAGATCATACTAAAACAGCCATTCAAACCAAGCTAAACACAGGTACGCGATGTGGAGTGAGCTGTAATATCGTAACCAGCGCTTTTCCTCCCAATTATATTCCTTCATTTAGCTGGCTTACCGATCGCGGTATTGAACTATATCGCTTAGAGAAAGCGATAACGGTTATGAAAGCTATGATGGCCAGAAGAAATATAGACCTCACGGAAGAATATGCTTCTATGATACAGGAACTTTATAGCGACCGGTAACGAACCGGGCTATAGCGGACGTTCGTTAAGTAATAGCCAGTAAAAACCGATATCACGAACGGCTTTCATAAATACATCAAAGTCTAGTGGTTTTACCACATAGCTATTAGCACCGAGTTTATAACTCTCGATCATATCCCGCTCTTCTTTAGATGAAGTCATCATAACTACAGGAGTATTACAGGTATCTTCGTGTGCTCTCATTACCTTCAGCACTTCCAAGCCATCTACCTTAGGCATCTTAAGGTCCAGTAGAACTACTTTCGGCTGTACTTTCGCACTGCGATGCTCGAACTCATTTCTTCCAAATAAAAAGTCCAGTGCCAGCTCACCATTCGTAACCCGTACAATCGAATTTGTGATGTTATTCTTATTAAGTGAGCGGGTAACCAACTCAGCGTCCTGATCGTTATCTTCTACCAGAAGAATTTCGACCATATTGTCTTTATTCATATCCTAGTTAGTTATTATTCGTAATCGAGAATTTAACGGTAGTACCTTTTCCCAATTCACTTTCTGCCCATATGGTACCATCATGTTTTTCAATAATTCTTTTGACTAACGAAAGCCCGACACCCGTACCTTCGAATTCCGAGTCGCCGTGCAAACGTTGGAATACTCCAAAAATCTTGTCATGATATCGCATATCGAAACCGACTCCGTTATCTGAGACTGAGAATACAGAACTTCCGTTTGATTGCTGCTTAAAAATAGAAATTTCAATCACATCATTCTTTGAAGAGTATTTTAAAGCATTTGAAACCAGGTTCTGTACAACCTGCCTCATCATCGATAAATCAGCAATTATCGTTCCAAGGTGTTCTTTTTTTATTGAGATCGTTTGATCCTGATACTGTCGCTTTTCTTCTTCAATCACAGTGTTGAACAAAGCATCGAGATCAATAGGAGCTTTGTTTAATGCTTTACGGCCTAGTCGCGAAAAGGCCAGGATATCGTCTATGAGCAGCCCCATACGAACCGAGCTGTCCTTTATGATCGAGAGGTACCGTGCACCCTCTTTATCCAGATTCGGGAGGTAGTCTTCCTCAAGAATATTGGCAAATCCCTGAATAGCACGGAGTGGTGCTCTTAAATCGTGAGAAACAGAATAACTAAATGATTCCAGTTCTTTATTCACCTTCTCCAGCTCTTCGGTTCGCTCTTTTACCTGAAACTCGAGCAGCTCGTTCAGGTTTTCTATTCTTACCTGATACTCAACCTGCTCCGTAATATCACTGGTATACATAATCATTCCTGCCACTTCTTCTCCTGTTGAGTACCAGGGAATAAGCTTCCAGGAGTTCCATTGAACTTTTCCGTCTTTCCATATGAATCGCTCTTTTTCTCTCGATATGTTTTCACCATTCAACACTCGCTGGTGAATATCAACCCAACGTTCATTTTCTGCTATCTCTGGAAAGATTTCGTAGTTGCTTACCCCGATAAAATCCCGGGTCATCAACTCGTTTTCAATCACCCAGGTTTCGCTGGCTGCCATATACTTCATGTCTGTATCAAACATAGCTACGGCAAGTGGAGCTTGCTTTACAAATTGCTGTAACTGTTGTTCACGCAATTCAATTTGATTAAGCATCTCACGTTCGGAAGAAATATCAAAAAACAAACCTCTCAGCTTAACTAATTCACCATGTTCCAGCACCGGGTAGCCCGTAGCCCGAACCCATTTTTCATTTCCTTTTTCGGTAACGATGATAGCTTCAAAATCAAATGACGTATTTTTCTGAAGAGCATCCTCAACAGAGGATGATACGGAGACTCTGAAATCTTCGCGATAATACGATACCGCCTGGTCGTAACTTAAGGTTGTGCCCATTTCTACCTCATGAATTCGGTACACCTCATCGGACCAAAAAGGAATTCGATTTACAATATCCAATTCCCAGGAACCTACATTAGCCTGGGCCTGAGTTTCGTCTAACAGGTTTATAAGATTGGAAAGCTCGCATTTAGCTAACTCTTCGCGTGTAACATCCTGAACCGTACCGGCCATACGAACCGGGTTTCCATGTTCGTCATAGAAAGGGATGCCCCGTTCCCGTACGTATTTGAGATCTCCGCTTGCGGTATAAATTCTGTGTATAAGATCATGTTCAACATGTTCATCGAGTGAACGCTGCACATCTTTTCGAAATGCTTCCCGATCTTCGGGATGAACCGCCTCTACCAGGTTTTCAAACGTAGGATAAAATCCATCGGGATCCTGGCCAAAGATCTGATACACTCTGTCTGACCAAAAGACGGTATTCGATTTGTGCTGCCATTCCCAATCCCCAATTTGGGCCAGATCCTGCGCTTCATGTAATTTTCGTTCGCGACTTTCAAGCTCAAAATAGGCTGTTTTTAACTCTGTGATATCCTGAATCACACCTACCACAAATTCTGGTGCCCCGTTTTCATCTTTGATAAGAGACACCGACAGCAACCCCCAAACCACCTCGCCCTGTTTGGTGATATATCGCTTTTCAATTTCGAAGTTAGCCCTCTTACCCTCCAACAATTCGTGGAAGAACTGGAGATCGAGATCTAAATCGTCTGGATGGGTAAACTCAGGAAATGTCATGGAAAGAAGTTCACGTTCGGAGTATCCCAGATACTTACATAGAAATGGGTTTACCCTGAACAGCTTTTTATCACTTGTTGCCAGCGCCATTCCAATACCCGATTCTTCGAACGAAGACTCGAACAACTTGCTGAGTCGGTTTTTCTCTTTTGCTTCTTCCGTTAGCTCTTCCCGGATCCGAAGTAAAACCGGAAGAATGACCACCAGTCCAATTAACAGGGTAATCGTAATGGATACCACTGCATAAATAAACAGATTACGTATGATTCTTTCGCTATAACTGAGCGATTCTTCAGCCATTGCGTCTACAATAGCATCCATCAGGTCCAGATATACCTGTTCATACTGTTCAAGAACAGGTATAACAGCAACTACATCTTCCACTGATTGCGCTGATTCCAGCACCTGGATCATATTGTTGTGCGGAATAGAAATATCGGTGAATAACTGTTGTGTATCCCGGAACCGGTTTTGGGGCAACTGTAAGTTCTCATCCCCTACCTGTAGTGCCTTGTATACCTGATCCAAACGGTACATCCTTTCTTTCAGCGTGACGAGTAACTCCTCGTTACCAGTCCGTTCAACCTGGTAGGCAAGTTTGATAATCTCCTGGGTAATGGTACGCTGTCTTCCGGCCAGGTTTATGATGCGACTGTCATCATCTTTTTCGAATACCGAAAGCATAAAAGACACCTGCCCTATAAAAAGCAGGGAAATGATCACCAAAAAGCTAATGGTAATTGCCCCGTTAGGGTACTTTGAAAAAAGAGTAAATAGTCCGTTTTTCATTAAGCCAACTTTATAATACCCGCCGGGCACCTATGTATACATCCTGCCAATATCTATCCTGAACGTTAGAA
>JBCBST010000154.1:0-6638 GCA_039819115.1 Bacteroidota bacterium | reverse complement strand
AAACTATCGGTGAATGTGATGGCCATATATTGGGTTTCTGTATTTTTCTTTCCTGATATGCCCCAGGTTCATGCTGTTCTGTTAGGCTGTTCAGTTACGGCTATGATCATCTCGTTTTTTGATTATCTGAACCGTTACCGGAGCATTATGCAGGGCAACCAATCTTTTGACTGAATACATCTATGGGAATTTTTAACAAACTAGGATTTTCGAAGAAGGAAAAGCTTGATCAAGGCGTGGAAAAGAGCCGGCAGGGTCTGCTGAACAAATTGGGCAGGGCATTTGCCGGTAAAGATAAAGTAGATGATGCCACGCTTGATGAGCTTGAAGAAATTCTGATTACCTCGGATGTGGGGGTACCAACAACCATTGAGATTATAAAACGGATCGAACAGAGGGTATCCCGCGATAAATTTGTTACTCAGACTGAGCTTCAACAACTACTCAGAGAAGAGATTGTAGCCTTACTGCAGGACCATAACCCGGAGCAGCCAGCGGCGTTTGATGCCCCTCTCCCTAATCATCCTCATGTGGTATTGATTGTAGGGGTAAACGGGGTAGGTAAAACCACTACCATTGGAAAACTGGCCCACCAGTATAAATCGGCTGGTAAACAGGTGTTGCTGGGCGCAGCAGACACCTTTCGTGCTGCAGCGGTTGATCAGCTTACCATTTGGAGTGAGCGGGCCGATGTGCCAATCATTCAGCAGGGACAAAATGCAGATCCTGCGGCCGTTGCCTTTGATACGGTGCAGGCCGCCCAGTCGCGTAATACCGATATCACACTGATTGATACGGCAGGTCGCTTACATAATAAAAAAGCCTTGATGGATGAGTTATCCAAAATTAAGCGGGTAATGAGCAAGGTTATTCCCGATGCTCCGCACGAAGTGATCCTGGTGCTGGATGCCTCTACCGGGCAAAATGCCATGCAGCAGGCCAAAGCATTTACCCAAACGGTCGATATTACCGGTCTTGCCCTCACCAAGTTGGATGGCACAGCCAAAGGTGGGATTGTAATCGGCATTTCGAATGAGTTAAATGTTCCCGTTAAATACATCGGTCTGGGTGAAGGCATAGAAGACCTGCAGGTATTCGATAAAACGGCGTTTGTAAATGCCCTCTTTGGAGAATAAGACCTTCGTTTTTAAATGGTAACGCTTAGGGGTCTTGGTTGATCTTATGAGTAAAAAAGCCGTCTTTACAGGCCGGTTTTCATTACTCTGAATACAAGAATACCTCCATGAACAGACAGAGCCTGCTCACGCTCTTTCTTTTGTTGATACTGCCTGCCACCGGTTTTTCCCAATCGTTACCCGACAGTCTGAAACAGCTCAATGCGAGCCGGGTTACCCTCCTGGCACAGGGAGATACAGCTAGCTGGGTGGATGCGACCATTCAAATTGGGCGGTTTTATGAGGAGGAGCACTTTGAGTTTGATTCTGCAGCACACTATTACCAACAGCTAAGCATGCTTTCATTTGACCGGTTTCCGGACCTTGTGTTCAGGTACCTGTTTGAGATAAGCCTTCTGTATATGAATACCCAGCAGTTTGATTCTGCTGAGGTGTACTTTATCCGAAACCTAAGCTACTCAAAACAAAAACACGACGCATACAATATCGGTAAATCCCATATCTGGTTGGCATTTTTAGGGTATAAAAGAGGGGAATTTGTGGAGGCAGCCCAACAGATCACCCTGGCAGAACCCTATCTGCAGTGGTTTACGGAAGACTATGATGTAGCCGAGTATCATGCTACAGCACATAATATCTTTTGGGAGCTGGGCATGATTCCGGAGGCGGAACAATCGAATCTTAAATGCATTGAAGTAGCCAAACAGGCTGATATCACCGCACTTCTGGATGTATGCTATCACAACATGGGCTTTTTTCATGATAGGCTAGGGGATGTAGACCAGGCCATTGTGCATTACAACCAGTCGTTGTCCCTGAACCGGGAAATTGAGAATACGGTAGAAGTGCCCGCTACGCTGATCCGGATCGGTAATTTATACGGGAGAATGGGAGAGCAGGAAAAGAAGCTGGCATATTTTGAGGAAGCATACGAAACAAATGTGCTATTAAAACGCCTCTATAATGCATACGACCAGCAACGAGTGATCGCCCAGTATTATATGGATAAGGGTGAGTATGAAAAAGCACAACGGTTATTGGAAGAAGCTCATGCTTACCAGGATAAACAAGAGAAGGGTTCACGGTATGGAAAAGGGTTAATTGATTTGGGATATCTGGAGATAACTCAAGGCAGAGAAACCTCCGGGCTGAACAGGATTCATGCAGGCATAGCCTGGGCGGAAGAAATGGATAAAGAAAGCACGCTGCGGTTTGGTTACCGGGTGTTAGGCGATTGGAACCGGAAGAAAAAATCGTACCCGGAAGCGCTGAGCTGGTATAAAAAAGGGATGGATCTGGCTGTATACAGCTCAGAGATCGATAAGGTGGACGACTGGATAGACATGGCACGGGCTTACCGTTATATCGAGCCGGATTCTGCTTTCCGCTATGCCAACCAGGCAATAGGTCAACTCGAGACGGCCCGGACCAACATGCGTATTGGTGAGGTGAAAGCCGGTTTTTTTGAACGATACAACGCGTTTTATAACCAGGTAGCCAGCTGGTATATCGTTCATCACAATGACCTTGAAACCGCATTTCGTTTGGTAGAGCTGGCTAAGGCTAAGAGTTTGTACGACCAACTGGCCGGAAAAAAAGAGCAACAATTCGATAGTTGGAAACCGGAAGATAAGCTCGAGCGAATCCGCCTGGAACGAACTCTGGATACCTTATATGCGAATCAAAAGCAGGAAGGTAATGCCAAAAAGCGGGATCAGATAAAACGGGAAATTGCACAAACAGAATTAGCCTATACGGCTTTTTTAGCCACGATGTCGGGAGAGAGAGTACGTGCAAGCGATCGTACCAACGCTCCCATGTCCATTGATGATATACAGGATTTGATGAAGGATGATGGAGCGCTCATTGAATATGCTTTTACCGAACACTCAGTGGTCGCTTTTGTCTTCACCGAGGAAGACCGACACGCCATGGAGATTCCTGTCCAACCCGCTAAGATTGATTCTCTGGTGGGGCTATTCCGGGACGAAATCCTTCAGGGAAACGAAAAAGCGCAGCTGAAACCAACTTCAGATCAAATCTGGAAATGGTTGATACAACCTGTTTGGGATCACATCAGGACTAAAAAGGACTGGGTTATTGTACCCGGCGGTTCGTTAGCACTCTTACCTTTTGAGGCCCTGATTACAGATGACAGCTACCTGGTAGAGCAGTACACAACCAAATATCTGCCTTCCATGTCCAGTTATGAAGTAATTCAGGATCCACACCGAAACACGCCCAATGAGTTTATCGGTGTTGCGGTTAGCGGGTTTGAAACAGCAGAGGTACTTATCGCAGCCAAACGGTCGGATCAACAATTAGGGAATTTACCCTTTGCAGGATTAGAGGTAAGGGAAATTGCAGCGGAGTTTAACAACCCTATTGTGCTGGAAGAGGTAAAGCTGGATCAAAACAAACTGCTGAATTATGAACTGGAAACGTTTAATTATCTCCATTTTGCCACACACGGATTGGTGGATGATGCAGTACCCAGCCGGAACGGGATTCTGCTTTCATTGAAAAAAGAGGGTGCGGTTACCTTTGAAGAAGAACAATTTCTTACCGCCAAAGAAGTGTCCTACCTTAACCTGAATGCCGATCTTGTGGTGCTGAGTGCCTGTAACTCCGGCCTGGGAAAACAAATACAGGGAGAAGGATTTTTGGGCATGCAGCGCTCGTTTTTTGTGGCCGGGGCATCGTCGGTGGTATCCAGCCTATGGAGCGTAAACGACAAAAGCACCGCAGAGATGATGCCCATATTTTACAGCTCCATGAGTGAAAGAAAGAAAAAAGACTACGGATGGACAACGTACCTGATGATAAAATTAGGCCTGTATACTTACCCGTTGTTTGATTATAAAACCAGGGCATTACGGGACGCTAAACTCGAAATGATTGCGCATCCCTATTTCAATAAGCCGATACATTGGGCCCCTTTTGTCATTATGGGACGCTGAGCCAAGTCAGTTCCTGGGTCGGGCCTGCGTTCTCCGGATGAACTCCTGGTTATCAACAAGCGGCCGCTCATCGGTATTAGCCAGCATCAGGGTAGTAGTATAGAGTAGCTGGGTTCGTATCCGAAGAGCATCAAAGTCAATTTTTTCAATATGGTCGGAGGGACGATGGTAGTCTTCATGGGTGCCATTAAAAAAGAAGGCAAACGGAACACCTAATCGTCCAAAGTTCCAGTGATCACTTCTTCGGTAGAACTGATTGGGATCGTTCAGGTCGTTAAACTTCATATTTAAATCGAGATTAACCGAGGCCGTATTAGCGGCCTGTATAAGGCTATCCAGTCCGGAAGAAATCATACTTCCTCCGATAATGTAAATGTAGTCTTCCTCACCTTGATACTCGGGATCAATGCGCCCAATCATATCCACATTCAAATTAGCAATAGTGTTCTCTATGGAATAGAGGGGATGATCGGAGTAATAGCGGGAACCCAGCAGCCCTTTCTCCTCTCCCGACACATGCAAAATTAACACGCTTCGTTTTAACTCAAACCCGGCTCTTTTTGCAGCAATAAGAGCGTTCGCTGTATGCAGTATCCCAACGGTACCAGAGCCATCATCGTCGGCTCCGTTATAAATCGTATCACCGGTTGAGTCGGGTGCTCCTATACCCACATGATCGTAATGGGAGGAAAGAACCACGATTTCGTTTTTAAGGAAGGGATCGGTACCCCGGATTAAGCCGGCAATATTACTCGTTTTAATGCGCTCTTTACGTATCTGCGGAGTGTAGGTGAGGCTAACATCCAACGTTCGGGGAGTAAATAAAGACGGGTTGTCCAGTAATTCTGATTTGTAGCGGGTAAGCCCTTCATACCCATCCACGTCTAAGATAGAAGCAGCTGTGGAAGCATTCACGACCACATACGCTGTGGAGCCCCCAACATCATTGGTGAGATAAGAAAGGGTTAAGCTGCCACCCGAACCCAGTCTTGACTGATACGCAGCGGCACTTTCGTTAAAGGTATCATCGTTTTCGGTGTCCCGGATCAGAATGGCACCCACGGCTCCCGAAGATCCTACGAGTTGTTGAAGTTGACGCACATTAGAAGCACCGTTTTCCTGGAAGATCATAATCCATTTTCCGTCCAGGTCCGAACCGTACTGGTTTATCCCCTCTTCTTCATTAAACATCCCTAAACCGGCAAATACAATAGTTCCAGAAGCGGGATTTGATCCGTTAAACAAAGAGATAAAGGAAGCAAGATGATCTTTATCCAGTACGGAGGTATCTACCAGTCTTCCACGTTTAAAAAGGGTAAAGGCATGGCCATGGGTAGCGGTTTTATCCAGCGTGAAATACTGATTGTAGGTATTACTGGTACCTACTGGTTCAACCCCAATTTCTGTGTAGCGCTTACTCAGATAGGCTGCCGCTTTTCGAAGGCCTTCCGATCCGGTATCCCGTCCTTCCATATCGTCAGCTGCCAGAACGGCTAAGTCAGTATAAAGCCCTTCGTTGGTAATCAGGCTTATAAAATCTATCGCTGAGGGATTTTCTGGAGGTTCGGGTTGAGCCATCACCATAGGGGTCCACATCAGTAATAGAGCCATACCCAGTACGACCATTTGTATGGATGATTTCATGCAGGTTGAATTAGTTGGTGCCGATGATTTCGTGCACGGGTTTCAAGTCGATATAAAACTGGGTGGGGTCGTCTTCAATGAACAGGTTAATCTGCTGTTCTTTAACCATTTCCAGTATCGCTAAAAAGGTAACCACTACGATCACCCGGTTCGTAATGGTTTCGCATAGCTGTTGAAAGGATTGTCTCCCCTTATCCTGTAGAGTGGTGAGCACATGTTCGGTCTGACGTTCTATGGTCGTTTCAACCCGTTCAATATTGTGGACGATACGCTGCCGGTCGATGTCGGTGAGTACCTTTTTGAAAGCTGCGATCAGGTCAAACATCGTTACGTCTTTCAGAGCCTCTCCACTGGCCTGCTGATTCACTTCGTCGCTCTCATAAAACCCACGGGTATACCGTTTCCGGGTTTCTTCATCAATATCGGAAAGCTTCTCCCCCATTTCCTTGTAACGTTTGTACTCCAGCAGGCGCTGTACCAGTTCGTACCGGGGATCGGTTTCGTCCAGGATTTCGTCATCCGTTTCTTCACGAGGCAGCATCATCTTGGCTTTGATCGACATCAACATGCTGGCCATAAGGATAAACTCGCTGGCAACATCAAGGTCCAGTTCTTCCAGTACCGTCACGTATTCCAGGAACTGTTCGGTGATATAGGAGATGGGGATGTCGTAAATATCCAGCTCATCCCGTTTTATGAAAAACAGCAAAAGATCGAGCGGACCTTCAAAATTGTGTAGTTGGACGCGGTACATGACACTAAACTAAGCTGAACAAACAACATTTTCTTATAAATATTTATTGAAAGGCTCTTAAATTGGCAGTGATAAATTTGCTACATCTAAAGTTGCCTATGGATTACTCGGGATTCGTCTCGGCGGTGAAAGAAAACGATCAAA
>JBCBST010000153.1:0-6678 GCA_039819115.1 Bacteroidota bacterium | reverse complement strand
GCATCCTTTTCCAGCTTTGATACCCTCAACAGTTCAACCGGTGATCCTATAACGGATATCGCCCTTCCTACCGGACAAAATGAATATGTTCTGCCATCAGTAAAAATTGGAATGTCCAGAAGTATGACATTCAGCGATTTTAACGTGATTACTGCTTTGGATTTCGATCTTCTGTTCGAAAACCGACAGGCGTTTTATCTGAACGTTGGCCGCATGAGTATAGAACCCAATCTGGGATCCGAGCTTACCTACAAAGAACGGGTCAGTTTCAGGGCAGGAATCACCAACGTGGTGGACGATCCTGAATCAGGAATAACGGTTGCCCCAACAGTGGGACTTGGACTTCAGCTATCCGCTTTTCAAATCGATTATGGTTTTGCAAGTTTTGCCGGTGCGGCCAGCGACCTGGGTTATACCCACCGGATTTCTCTTCAGTTTACCTTACCCTCGAGAAATTCCTAAACAACACGTCTCAGTTTCCTTTCTACCGGGTATTCGTTCAATAGCTTCCCTCCGCGAACGGTTGCACCGAGGATAAAACCAGCACTGGCAAGTACAAGGTTTTTTACGATATACTGTCCTTCAAGAGTTAAGCCAAAAGGAAAGGTGTTCCACACGATTTCGGGAAGTACTAATATGGGGAGGGCCGTTCCCGGCAGTTGCAGAAACAACAACAGCAAGGTAATGCGCATATATTTCCCGGTGAGTAACCCTAATCCGATCAGAACTTCCCAGGCCGCCAGTGTAGGTATGAACAAGTAGGGATCAGCAAAAAACACCGTATTCCTAACCAACTCCTCGGCCGGACTCATTCCAGGGAAAAATTTCAGGGCACCAAACCATACAAAAATAATCCCCAGGCCAATACGCATAGACAGCAACCCATAATCGGCCATCCATTTCGTAATCCGGTAATCGATTTGGTCAAAGTAACGCTCAATCATGATGAAATGGTTTTATTCAGGCTAACAATACCAGATGTTCGTGAAGGTTTAATGAAGTTTTAAGCATCAGGAGAATGATTACGCTTAGAAAATTGGTTCAACATCAAAACATATTACCCCATGGAACTTGGTCTATACACCTTTGTCGAAAATACTCCTGATCCCAATTCCGGAATCAAGCTTTCCCCGAAACAGCGGATAGCAAACCTCATGGAAGAGATTAAACTGGCCGATGAAGTTGGGCTGGATGTATATGCTATCGGCGAACACCACCGGGAAGAGTTCATTGCCTCTTCTCCGAGCACACTTCTTGCTGCTGCGGCGACTATTACAAAACAAATTCGATTAAGTAGTTCGGTGATTGTACTTGGATCCGAGGACCCGGTACGCGTATTTCAACAGTTTGCAACCATCGACCTGCTCTCTGCGGGAAGAGCTGAACTCATGATCGGTCGGGGTTCATTCATTGAATCGTTTCCGCTTTTTGGACAGGACTTAAAAGATTATGACGCCATTTTCTCTGAGAAGCTGGAGCTTTTACTCCAGCTACGAGAACAAGAAACTATAACCTGGCACGGTGAACATCGCCCTTCTATTGAGAATAGATCCATTTTCCCGCAACCTCTTCAACGGCCGCTACCCTTGTGGATTGCCGTTGGTGGTACCCCGGAATCGGCCTATCGTGCAGGAGCACTGGGTGTTCCTATGGCGCTTGCCATTATTGGGGGACAACCTTCTCGTTTTACTCCTTTTGCCGATTTACACCGCAAAGGAGCCTCAGACCATGAGAAAGAAGCACCAAAACTCAGCATCAATTCACATGGTTTCCTTGCTGAGACCAGCCAAAAAGCAAAAGAAATCGCCTTTCCGCCCCTTAAGAATATGATGGATCAAATAGGTCGCGAGCGCGGTTGGCCGCCGATGAGTTACGAGCAATTTGAGCAGTCTACTCAATTACAGGGGGCTAATTTCGTAGGTGATCCGCAAGCTCTTATCGACAAAATTCTCTACCAGCATGAGCTGTTTAATCATGACCGGTTTTTGCTACAGCTTAGTGTCGGGAGCATACCCCATGCCGACATGATGCGCGCCATTGAGCTATATGGAACCAAAGTTGCGCCAGTGGTAAAAAAGGAGCTGCATCAAGTAGCCTGAGTTTGGTATCTTGACTTAAAAACACGTGCGTTTCATCATACTCGGTCCTACGGCGTCGGGTAAAACCGGGTTATCCATTGCCTTAGCGAGGCGTTTGGGTGTTTCTGTTATCTCTGCCGATTCCCGCCAATGTTACAAGCATATGGACATTGGAACCGCTAAACCTACGCACGATGAGCTACGCCTGGTACCACACTACAATATTTCCATTTTTGATATCGATGAAGAGGATACTGCCGTTCACTTTCATCAACGCAGTAAACAATGGGAACAGGAGCTACTATCTCAACATCCACACGTGATTTACGCAGGTGGCAGTACACTCTATCTGCGCGGTTTGATCGCTCCATTTAATGCGACCCCGGATGCAAATACAGAGCATCTTAAACAACTGGAGCGTGAAGAAGAGCAGTTTGGGTTAGAACGATTGTATCATCGTCTTAAGCAGATTGACCCGACCTATCTTACAAAAATGGATGGGATGAACCGCGCACGTATATTCAGAGCACTCGATGTATGGATGCAAACCGGAAAACCGTTCAGTAGTTTTCACCAACAACACGAAATACAACCTCCGGCCGATACCCTTGTTGTTGGGTTAACATGGCCTCGTGACCTTCTGTATGAGCGTATCAACGAAAGAGTGGAGCGTATGATCACCCGGGGTTTAGAACAGGAAGTGGAGTCTATTCTTAAACGCGGATATTCTCCAACGTCCCAGGCGTTGCAAACCGTTGGATACAAAGAAGTCATAGAGCGTATACGTACTGATACAAACCAGGAGCATATGATTGAACGTATCAAAACGAATACCCGGCGCTATGCCAAACGCCAGCTCACCTATTTCAGAAAGTGGGATTTCATTGAATGGATACCGGGATCACTACCGGCTGAACAGCAGACAGAAATCGTATTATCGTCCATAGCAGCTAAGCAATCAAAACAGTAACTTTAGTTTTACCCAATTTTCTATCATGTATAAAGCCCACGTAAACGTTACCCTTCGCCCTTCTATCCTGGATCCCAAGGGAAAGGCCGCACATCATGCCCTTCAAAATCTTGGAATAAACGAAGTTTCGAGTGTTCGAATTGGGAAATTTATAGAGTTGGATGTAGATGCTCCAAACGAGGATGCAGCAAAGGCCATCGTAGAACAGGCTTGCACCAAACTCCTTGCGAACGAGGTAATGGAGAATTTCGAGATTGAGCTCTATACCTGATGCTTGTGTCATCACAGCAATATCAGCCTGTTACTGCCGACACGTATGAACCGGAGATACTCCATGAAGAAGACGTGGATGAATCGGTTGCCGTACACGCGCCATGGCGGGTTTTATTGTACGATGATGATATTCATACGTTTGACGAAGTCATTCAACAGCTTATAAAAGCGATTAAATGCAGCCTGGACAAAGCCCGGGAGCTTACATTACAAGTACATAATGAAGGTAAGGCCACCGTGTACGAAGGTGCTTTTGAGGAATGCCTTCATGTGGACACCATTTTAAAAGAAATTCAGTTAGTCACCGAAATCAAAGGTTAGATCATGCCAACATTTGGAGTTCTGGTATTCCCCGGTTCAAATTGCGATCACGATGCGTATCACGCACTAAAACATGTGATGGATTGTGAAGTCCGTTTTTTATGGCATAAGGATACCGATTTAACCGGTATCGATTTCTTAATTGTCCCGGGTGGATTTTCGTATGGCGATTACCTTCGGTCGGGAGCCATTGCCCGGTTTTCTCCCATTATGCAGGAAGTGGTACATTTTGCCCGCGCCGGAAAACCCGTGCTGGGCATATGCAACGGATTCCAGATTTTACTGGAAGCAGGATTGATTCCGGGAGCGATGATGCATAATGAGCATCTTCGGTTTGTATGTAAGAATGTATACCTCCGCACAGAATCTACTCAGTCCATCTTTACTTCTGACCTCCGGATAGGACAGGTACTGGATATACCTGTTTCTCATGGAGAAGGGAATTACTTCATCAACCCGGACGGACTTAAAAAACTCCAGGACAATGATCAGGTTTTGTTTCGATACTCTAATAAGCAGGGAGAACGAACCGATGAATCAAACTTTAACGGTTCGGTCGATGCCATTGCAGGAATCTGCAATCCGACGCGTAATGTATTAGGTATGATGCCCCACCCCGAACGGGCTATGGAACCATTATTAGGCTCTGACGATGGTAAACTCTTGTTTCAATCTATTTTGAACAGCTTGTCTGTGGCCTGAGTTTTAGTACCTTAGAGCATGAATGAAGCTGCTGCTCCCTTAGTATTACATAGCAATGGATTAGTAAAACGCTACAAAAAGCGCACAGTAGTGAACGAGGTTTCTATTAACGTGAAGCAAGGGGAAATTGTAGGCTTGTTGGGCCCAAATGGTGCGGGAAAAACAACTACGTTTTATATGATGGTTGGCTTGGTCACACCAAATTCAGGAAATATCTTTCTGAATGATAAGGAGATTACCAAAGAGCCCATGTATAAACGGGCAAGAATGGGAGTTGGATACCTGGCACAGGAAGCAAGTGTATTTCGGAACCTCACGGTTCGCCAAAATCTGGAATCTGTTCTGCAGTTCTTTTCGTATTCAAAAAAAGAGATCCGAGAGAAGGTAGACCGGTTGATTGAAGAATTTGGGTTACATAAAGTGGTGAATAATAAAGGGTATGCCCTTTCTGGCGGGGAGCGAAGGAGAACGGAAATTGCACGCGCGCTGGTAACCGATCCTAAATTCATATTGCTTGATGAACCCTTTGCAGGCGTGGATCCCATTGCTGTAGAAGATATACAGGAAATTGTATCACAATTACGTCATCAGAACATCGGAATCTTGATTACCGACCACAATGTACATGAAACGCTTGCTATCACCGATCGGGCTTACTTAATGTTTGAGGGCAAAATTTTGATGGAGGGCGATGCCGATGCCCTTGCCGATAATGAAGATGCCAGGCAGCTATACCTAGGAAAACAGTTTAAACTTGACCGCTATCAACCTAACTAATCAACTGTCATGAAAGAAATCACTGTTGAAGAACTAAAAGCAAAAAAAGACCAGAACGAATCCTTCTTTTTGCTGGATGTGCGCGAACCCGTCGAATATCATGTATCCAATATCGAGGGAGAATTAATTCCTTTGGGTGAACTGCCGAGTCGGGTTGCTGAACTCAATCCGCACAAAGACGCCGAAGTAATTGTGATGTGCCGTGCCGGTGGCCGCTCTGCCAAAGCGGTTGAGTTTTTAGAAGCACAGGGATTCAGCTCGATAAGCAATTTAAAAGGCGGAATGAAAGCCTGGGCGAAGGAAATTGATCCTTCATTACCTGTAGGATAACTTCTGTCGTTACTTATTGTAAGCTAAGCTATGGAAGCAATCTGGGATAATAATTCCTGGTTGCTTTCTGTGTTTCTCAGCACCTTAATTAAGCCCAACATCGATTCTTTAGGAGATTTTTTGAGTAGATATCTCCGAACCATATTCCGCTCTTCGAGTGAATCGGGTATAAACTTGTGCTCATTACGCGTACCCGAAGCCGTGATATTGATAGCAGGATAAATGCGGTCGTTTGCCAGCTCTCGATCCAGTACCAGTTCCATATTACCCGTACCTTTGAATTCTTCAAAGATGAGGTCATCCATCCGGGAGTTGGTTTCTATAAGACAAGTAGCAATGATGGTAAGCGATCCACCACCTTCAATTTTACGGGCAGAACCAAAAATCTTTTTCGGTATTTCCAGTGCCCGAATATCCAATCCACCAGATAGCGTGCGACCGCTGTTTGACTGTATTGCATTATACGCCCTGCCCAAACGAGTCAGAGAATCAACCAGTAAAACCGCATCGTGGCCCATTTCGGCCTTACGTTTAGCATAGCCTAATGCCATTTCCGTAATACGGACATGACTTTGCGTTTTTTTATCGTTGGAAGAAGCAAAAACTTCTGCTGAGGTTGAACGAATAAAATCGGTCACTTCTTCAGGACGTTCATCTACCAATAAGATACTGGTGTGAATGTTCGGATGATGATCGGCTATTGCTTTTGCGATTTGCTTAAGCAATACCGTCTTACCCGTTCGTGGAGGGGCGACAATCAATGCCCGTTGCCCTAACCCAATGGGTGCTACCAAGTCGATAACTCTCATCTCATACGCATCAGGGTCTATGCCAAGGCGAAGCCATTCAACAGGCATAATCGGAGTTTGACGTTCAAATCTGTTACTTTGAGTCCACTCTTCAATTTCCATCCCGTTGATCCAGTCAATCGAATACACATGACGGTGTCCCCGATTGTCTTCTTCGAACTCTCCTTCGAGGATCAGTCCACTTCGTAAATCCAGACGTTTTACTTCTTCCGGTTTTAAAAAGGGGTCCATAGGGTTAAGGGTAAATTCGAAATCCAATCGTCTGATAAAACCCCAACCCTTTGGATTAATTTCCAAAACTCCCGAGTACCTTCCTGCAACGCCCAGATTATTATTCCAATGAAACTTAGGGACGAATATATTCCCTCCCTTGTTGTTTCTATTGTTTTTATTCCGGCGGAATAAAAATAAAAGCTTA
>JBCBST010000152.1:0-6713 GCA_039819115.1 Bacteroidota bacterium | reverse complement strand
CAAAGATCCGGGATGAACAAAAATTTGATGGCGTAGAAGCGCTGATTACACAATTGAATACAGACAGGGAAGAAGTACTTCGCGTTTTAGAGTAACAACCCCTCTCTATAACGTTTTCAATACGATATTCAGGTCACGTTGATTTCGAGGTCATCCTCCTTATCCTGACCTGTTTCAACATCCCACGAAAACGAGTTTCCTGTATCCACACCCAAACGGCATATACTCCTTTTCTGGGTATGATTTTTCTCTTGTTAATAGGGTCAAGATTAGCCGTTGGAAAACCAATAATGCGTCCGCGTTCATCCCCATGCATAACCAATCCGGTCAAGCGGTAAGGTCGGCCCAGAAACTGAGCAGCCTGTTGAACATCACCGGCTTCTGCCAGTGCTCTACGCACAGCCGAGCTACTAATGGTTGCAGCTCCCATCTCCTGTTTGGAAACCACGGTAGCGTTGAACCCAAGTTCTTCGCCTACGGCTAATACCGTGTCGATGGTACCCGTTCGATCCCTGCCAAATTGGTGGTCGTACCCGATCACAAATTCAGAGACTCCAATTCTATCCACAATAATAGATCGTAAAAACGCTTCTGATGTAAGCAGAGAAAAATCGCGGTTAAACGGTACCACGCACAATACATCAATGCCCAGATCGGCTAAAATCTCTGCCCGTTCTTCCAGAGTGGTGAGAAGACGAATACCTTCCTTACCCGGGTTGATGATATCGCGGGGATGAGGATCAAATGTAACGACTACGCTACGGGCTTTACGGGCCTTCGCTTTTTCAACTACGGTTCTCATGAGTACTTTGTGCCCCTCATGAACCCCATCGAAGGTTCCGACGGTAACTACCGAATTAGGAACACAACGGATTTGTTGCAGGGAGATAAGTTCAGCCATCGGTTCTCATAATGTCGTTGATTTCGTGGGGAGTATACCCTTCTTCTGCCACAAAATGCCCGATTTCAGTTCGTTCCAGTGCACTTAGATGTGCCAGAGAACCAACAGCTTTCCCGAGATCATGGGCCAACGACCGGATATATGTTCCTTTTCCACAACGTATGGTAAGTTCCAGAACCGGTGAAGTCCAGCCCACTATGTTATGCTCATAGATGGTAACCGGTCTGGGTTCCAGTTCAATGATCTTTCCCCGCCGCGCCAGTTCATAAAGTTTTTTACCATCCCTTTTCAGGGCAGAGTACATGGGTGGTACCTGATCGATTTCTCCCAAAAAATGATGATTCAGCTGATCCGCAATCATTGATTCTGTGATATGCTCTACCTTGGCATGTGCATCAGCCTCACTCATAGCATCATAGCTGGGTGTTGAATGTCCAAAGGTGATTTCGGCGTGATAGGCTTTGGGCATGGACTGAATCTGATCAATCGATTTAGTGGCTTTCCCCGTACAAAGCACCAATAGTCCGGTTGCCATAGGGTCAAGGGTACCCGCATGACCTACTTTCTTTATGCCGATTCGATTACGGATGTATTTTACGGCATCAAAACTGGTCCAGTCTTTGGGTTTATTAACCAGTACAACCGCTCCCGAAAGAAAATCCCGCTCCGGGGAAATAGGATTAGATTTTGAATAGACCGGCAACTCCTCCAGTGGCAGAGGTTTAGGCATCGTCGGAGTCTTCTTCTGGTGAAGCTTTAGGAGATTCGTCTACCTTCCGGAATAACCGCTCCATATTATCGATGTATTCAGACGTATCATCGGCATAGAAGTGGAGTTCAGGAATTTTGCGCACCTGGTTTTTTATGATGGCAGCCAGACGATGCCGGATAGCGGGTACCTGCTCATCGAGGTATTCGAATACCTGGCGTTCATCACGCCCTGGGGCAAACACACTTACATATACCTTAGCAATGGAAAGGTCGGGAGTAAGGCGCACCTTAGTAATGGTGACAAACGTACCTTCGGGTTGAAATGAGCGCTGTATGATATCGCCCAGATCGCGTTTAATGGTTTCTCCAAGCCGTTCTAACCGAAAGTTACTCATCAGAGAATATGGGCGTTTCTTAGCTCTTAGTATTCGTTCGTGGATGGATCAGCAGAATCCGTTAATTAGCGTCTTCGAGCGTTCGTTTTTCTTCTGTTAGCTTAAAGCTCTCAAAACTGTCGCCAACTTTGATGTCGTTGTAGTTTCTGATGCTTATACCACATTCGTACCCGGAAGTCACTTCTTTAACATCTTCTTTGAAGCGTTTTAGTGCGGCTATTTCACCTTCATAAATTACAACGCCTTCCCTGATGATACGGATAGGATTGTTCCGGTCGATGCGGCCTTCGGTGACATAACACCCGGCAATGGTTCCTACTTTAGACACTTTAAAGATTTCGCGCACATCAACAACTCCCATCATCTGTTCTTTGATTTCAGGAGAAAGCAGACCTTCAAGAGCGTCTTTTACTTCATCAACGGCGTCGTAAATTACGCTGAACAGTCGGATGTCAATTTCCTCCGTTTCAGCAAGTTTACGTGCCTGTGCGGTTGGACGGACCTGGAAACCAATGATAATGGCGTCGGAAGCAGAAGCAAGTAATACATCCGATTCGGAGATGGCACCTGCACCTGTATGAATGATGCTAACGGCCACTTCATCGTTCGAAAGCTTCTGGAGCTGGCCTGAGAGTGCTTCCAGCGACCCATCCACATCTGCTTTAAGGATGATGTTAAGCTCATTAACTTCACCAAGAGCCAGTCGGCGAGACAGATCGTCGAGCGTCATGTGCTTGGTTTTACGTATGGCCTGTTCTCTTCGGATTTGCTGACGCTGATTAGCCACTTCTTTGGCCGTTTTTTCATCCACGGCGGCAACCAGTTTATCACCGGCCTGGGGCATATCGTCAAATCCCATTAACTGTACCGGTTTGGATGGTCCTGCGCTGGTAATCCGGTTTCCACGATCGTCTTCCATGGCACGAACCCTTCCATAACATGGACCGGCCACAAAAGGATCGCCCACATTCAGGGTTCCACCCTGAACCAGTACGTTAGCAACGATCCCTTTTCCTTTATCCAGACGGGCTTCAAGTACCACACCATCAGCACGTCGAACCGGGTTAGCTTTTAGCTCAAGCAATTCGGCTTCGATCAAGACTTTTTCAAGGAGTTCATCGATACCCTGCCCTGTTTTTGCAGATACAGCGGCATACTGAACAGTACCACCCCAATCTTCCACAATCACATCATGATCGCTTAATTGCTGTTTAATCTTATCTGGCGTGGAACCTGGTTTATCAATTTTGTTGATAGCAACAACCAATGGTACCCCAGCAGCTTTGGCATGGTTAATCGCCTCTATGGTCTGAGGCATCACAGAATCATCTGCTGCAACCACCAGGATAACAATGTCGGTTGCCTGGGCACCACGTGAACGCATGGCGGTAAAGGCTTCGTGACCCGGAGTATCCAGGAAGGTAATTCTTCTTCCATCCTGCACCACTTCGTAGGCACCAACGTGCTGAGTGATTCCCCCTGCTTCGCCTTCTGCAACCTTAGCATTTCGGATATAATCGAGTAACGATGTTTTACCATGATCAACGTGACCCATTACGGTAATAATAGGAGCACGGTCAGCTAGATCCTCTTCGGCGTCTTCCTCAATCTCAAGCTCTTCCGTTATTTCTTCGGCGTCTACGAACTTGACCTCTTTGTCAAACTCGCCGGCTACCAATTCAATGGTGCTTGCATCCAGCCGCTGGTTAATGGTAACCATTAGCCCAATACTCATACAGGCCGATATAATGGCATTCACGCTTACACCAAGCTCTTCAGCCAGGTCGTTCGCGGTGATAAACTCGGTCACTTCAACGACATCTGCACCCAATTGGTCCAGCTCTGCCTGATGCATCATTTCCTCTTCGCGTTCTTCTTTACGCTGGCGACGGCGTTTTGCACGCTTACTTCCCACATTTGCGCTTGAAGAAGACTGCATCTTCTTCAGGGTTTCGCGCATCATCTTATCAACATCAAGTTCTGCAACCTCTGGTTTTTTTGCTGCAGGCTTCTTCTTTTTGTTGTTCGTTTTGTTATTGGGACGTTTGTTATCGCCTTTATTCTGCTGGCCTTGCTTATTGTCCGTGCCGGTTTTTTGGTTCGCATTGGAACCGGAACCTTCTCCTTCTGTGCGGTCCTTTCTACGCTTGCGGGTGGTTCTGCGCTTAGGTCCGGCTGATAAATCGTTGGTGAAAGAAGCCTTACCCAGTACTTTTGTACCCTTGAGCTTATCGGCCTGGGCACGAATAATCCGTTCCTGGGCAGCAGAACTCTCTGTTTCCTCCGCCTTTTCTTCTGAGGGAGCTTCCCCAGTGACAGGTTCATCGGTGTGAGTCTGATCGGAAGAAGAATCTTCAACCACATCAGCGGGTTCTTCTTCAGGAACATCAGCTGCAACCACGGGTTCTGGTTCAGCCTCTGTTACAAGTTCAGGTGCTTCTTCGGTAACTGTTTCTGGTTGTGGTGCAACCGGTGCTTCTTCTTCTTCAGGTTCAGCACGTACAACTTCCTCCGGTTGTGGCTCTGGTTCGGAGATTGCTTCCGTGACTTCCGTGACTTCATCCTGTGCTTCCACTTCTACAGAGGGTTCCGACACTTCAGGTTCAAGAGCTGTTTCTGGCTCAGCTTCAACTTCGGACACCGTCTCTTCCGGAACTAAATCAAGAACGGGATCATCTACCGGTTCAAGTCCTTCGGGTTGGAGGGATTCCTCAATGGGCTCCAGAGCATCAATTGGATCCAGAATGGTATCCAAGGTAATACTCTCGTTTCGGGAATTCATCATCTGGCTGCGGCGAGACTCGTACTCTTCCCTAGAGCGTTCGTGCTCCTGGCTCTTGGCTTTATCTTCTCCGTAAACCTCTTCCAGCACCGCGAACATCTCGGGTGTAACTTTGAAATTGGGTCTGTTTGCCGCCTCTAAGTCGCGTGCCTGTAATGTATCCACGATAGATTGTGTGGTTACATTGAACTCGGATGCAACTCGGAATAAAGGTTTCGGTCGTTTAATTGGCATGTATTAACGTATAATTTCGCTTAAATGTACTGCTTTTAAATGCTATTTGCCGTTAGGCCTCGTCTTCAAATTCGTAGGCAATCACTTCGATGATTCTTCGGGCAAGTTCTTCATCGATGCTGCCATTAGTACGTGTTACTAACTCATTGGCGTTCAGATCGAGTACGGAACGGGCGGTATCGCACCCAATTTCATGAAGCAGGCCGATTGTTTCCGCACCAAAGTCTTCCATGAATTCGTTGATGTCAATATCGTCTTCCTCTTCCACCTCGCGGTATACATCCAGTTCACACTCGGTAAGCCGGGAAGCCAGACGGATGTTTACCCCGCCTTTACCAATAGCTTTGGAAACCTCATCGGCAGGAACCAGGACGTTTGCGTTTTCGCCTTTTTCGTCGAGTTCGACCTTTAACACTTCAGCAGGTTGTAATGCCCGCTTGATGAATTCGATTTTGTCTTTGGTGTAATTGATTACGTCGATATTCTCATTCTGGAGTTCACGAACAATAGCGTGAATTCGAATACCTTTCATACCGACACAAGCTCCCACAGGATCAACCCGTTCATCGTGGGATAAAACGGCCACTTTAGATCGGTCGCCCGGAGCCCGCGCTATTTTCATTAACTCAATGATACCGTCGAACACTTCCGGGATTTCGTTTTCGAATAGCCGCTCAAGGAATAACTCAGAGGTTCGGGAGATGATGACCGTTGGGTTACCATTCCTCATGTGAACTCCGATTACAACCGCCCGAATGGTGTCGCCTTTGCGGTACCGGTCTTTATAAATCTGTTCATTCTTAGGGAGCAACAATTCTACCCCGTTATGATTAACGAGAATATCTTTGTTATGGCGTACCTGATACACATCTCCAAGTATGATCTCGCCTACCCGATCGGAGTACTCTTCGTAGATGTTATCCTTCTCGATCTCACGAATACGCTGGGCAAGCTGTTGGCGGGCCATCATAACGGCCCGACGACCAAAATCAGTAATCTGAATTTCCTGGGCCAGTTCGTCGTACAATTCCACATCGGGATCCAGTTTCTGTGCGTTTTCGAGAGCAATTTCTGAAACCGGATCGGCCAGTTCATCAGCGGGTACAACTTCACGAATATGCAGGATTTGAAGTTCTCCGCGGTCGGCATTTAAAATGACATCGAATGCATCATCGCTTTCGTACTTCTTTTTGATCATGGTACGGAATACATCTTCCAGGATGGAGAGCAGTAGATCGCGGTCGATACCCTTATCGTGAGCAATTTCCGCAAACGATGATATAATTTGCTTAGAGAGTTCGTTTTGCATGCGTGCAGTGTAGAATTAAATCTTTGGAATAATTTTTGTCTCGTAAATATCAGACCGGGGCACCATTGTTGTGCTGCCATTGTCATTTTTTATATGAATGGCTTCGTCTAATACGTCTGTTAACAGCCCTTCTAATTTAGAGAAGCCATCTTCCGGCGTGCGGGTTTTTATTTTGACAAACCGGCCTATATTTTTTTTGTATTGGCGATAATCACTCAGGGGCCGGCTTAGCCCCGTTGACGACACATTGAGCCTGTATTTTATCTCAAACAAATCGTGAGCATCCATTAAAAAACCCAGCTCCCGGCTCACCTCAGCACACTCGTCCAGGTTAACACCACGATCTTCTGCATCCAGATAAATCCAGACCTCATTTTGTCC
>JBCBST010000151.1:0-6743 GCA_039819115.1 Bacteroidota bacterium | reverse complement strand
TGGTCCATGATGATATTATGGACGAAGCAGATCTACGTCGAGGCAAGCCCAGTGTCTATAAAAAATGGAATGTGAATACGGCCATTCTCTCCGGAGATGTGATGTTTGCGGATGCACTCCGGCAACTGAACACTTATGGTACATCAGATACCTACTCCAAAGAGGAGTATGCTGCCTTAAATGAGGTATTTTTAAAATCTGTTGTTATCGTATGTGAAGGGCAGGCGCTGGATATGGAATTTGTGAAACGTACGGTTGTTTCAGAAAACGATTACCTGAACATGATTCAGGGTAAAACAGCAGCATTGTTGAGCGGAGCACTTGAAATGGGAGCCATTACTGCTCATGCTGATAAGGAACAGCGCCTTGCGCTTGCCCAATTTGGTTTAGACCTGGGTATCGCGTTTCAAATTCAGGATGATTTACTTGATGCTATCGCCGATCCCGAAAAGTTTGGTAAACGCCCCGGAGGAGATATTCACGAAGGCAAGAAAACATATCTTACCTTACTTGCGTTAGAACGTGCAGACGAACGTCAGAAACAGTTTATACAACAGACCTTAGATCGTTCGTCATCTACCCAGGATGAGGTAGATCAGGTTTTATCAATTATGGATCAGCTAAATGTGATGGACGACATCAAAAACAAAGTGCAACAAGGCTATGATAAGGCCTCCGAGCGTATCGCTTTATTCGATGAATCGGATTACAAACAGGAACTACAACATCTTCTTACCTTTCTTCAGCATCGTGATCATTAATCATACCCTTCTAAAAACGAGCCGGATTTTGATTTTCGGATTGGTTGTTCTTTCCTTTGCCGGATGCAGAAATAAAAACTTGGTCCGCCCCGGAGATTCTGTTTCTGTGGCCTTCGAAAAAGGACAAAAGCTATATGATAAGGGAGCATATGGAGACGCAGCAGAAGCTTTTGAAACCGTAACACGGCAGGGCAGAGAAACAGATCTTGCCGCCGAAGCTCAGTATCTGCTTGCAGAAAGCTATTATAAACGCGGATTATTTTTACTGTCGGCTTCCGAATATGAACGCTTTATCCTGTTTTACCCCCAGGATGACCGCACTACAGAAATAGAATTCAAGCAGGCATTAAGCTATTATAAGCAGAGTCCCCGGTATAAGCTTGATCAAAGCACGACAAGGAAGGCAATAGAATTGTTTCAACTGTTTAACAGCAAACATCCTGACTCTGAATTTGTTACGGAATCAGCGAACAAAATTGATGAGCTTCGGTCAAAACTTGCTCAGAAAAACTACGAAGCAGCCTCATTCTATTATCGCATCGAAAGCTACGAAGCAGCATCCATATACTTTAACCTCACCATTGACCAATACCCCGAATCGGAATGGGCGGAATTGGCCTTGGTTAAACAAATTCATGTATTCGTAGACTACGCGTCGAATAGTATAGAGGAAAAGCAAAGAGAACGATATACCAAAGCGGTTGAAGCCTATGAAAAATTTCTACAGCTTTTCCCGGAAAGTTCAATGCGTGAAGAAGCCGAAATCTATAAAGATATGGCTGATAAAGGATTATCAAATTTATCTGAATCATCTGAACTGTTGGGAGAAGCAGGCAATACAGGTGATCGGTGAAAAGAATTGGATTACTTGGCGGCACGTTTGATCCCGTTCATTTGGGGCATATTGCTATTGCCAGGTCGTTCATGCTGTCGGGTATTATTGATGAACTCTGGGTTCTTCTTACACCCTATCCTCCGCATAAGCTGAATGCACAACGAGTGCCTTACACACTGCGGTTACAAATGCTTGCTGTCGCTTTTAAACCCTATGAGGCAGTAACGGTTTCTACTATTGAAAATGACCTTCCCAAGCCTTCCTATACCGTAAATACCATTCGTCATTTTAAGTCAAAATACAAAGATCATGAGTATTATTTCTGTATGGGAGAGGATAGTCTTGCTCATTTTCACACCTGGAAGTATTACAAAAGAATACTGTCTGAAGCCCGGCTACTGGTGGCTTCACGGCCCGGAATCAACCGAAAAAAAGTGGAAAAAAATATTTTGAGGCGTGCCATATTTGTGGATCATAACCCACTTGCCGTTTCTTCTTCTGGAATCAGACAAATGATTAACGAAGGAAAAAACATTACAGATTGTGTACCCGAAGCTGTACATGAAATCATTGTAGCTAATAACTTGTATCGAACCGTTTGACCGCATACTACCATGAAGCGTAAAGATTTTATAACCCTTGCTTCATCAGCCTCACTAGCACTGGCATTCCGTCCTAAGAAACACAATAAATCTATTGGTCACAATAAGGTTAAACCGAGACGATTAAAGAAAGGGGATACACTCGGGTTAATCGCCCCTGCCAGCCCTATTTATAGTCAGACCCAGTTTGATGCAATGCTAAAAAACGTTTCCTCGCTCGGGTTTAAGGTCAAGATAGGTTCATACGCAAATTCAAAATACGGGTACCTCGCAGGTACAGATGAACAACGGTTGGAAGACCTTCATAGTGCATTTTCGGATCCCGATATTAACGGAATCATGTGTATAAGAGGAGGGTGGGGATCAAATCGATTATTAGACATGATCGATTATTCACTTATTCGTGATAACCCAAAGGTGTTCATAGGGTTTAGCGATATTACTTCTTTGCACCACGCGTTTTTAAGTCAGGCTAATCTGACGACGTTTCATGGCCCCGTTGGCAAATCTGACTGGACTGCGACTACATTGCGTTCATTTTCTAATAATCTATTAGAGGGCGATACAGAACAACATAGATTTATCGATCAGAATGATGGTTTTATTCTGCACCCTGGAAAAGCTTCTGGACATCTGATAGGAGGTAACCTCACGGTACTTACTTCATTAATTGGTTCCAGGTACATTGCGGATTTTGAACATGCCATTCTCTTTCTGGAAGATGTCGGTGAGTCGGTTTATCGGATCGATCGAATGCTGACTCAGCTAAAGCTCGCGGGGCTACTCCAGAAGATAAATGGACTGGTAATTGGCAAGTTTACCGATGCAAAAGACGGAGTAAACAGCCTCACGCTTAGAGAAATGCTGGAAGGACACATCCGGCCATTACAGATTCCGGCATATTATGGTGCTTTAATCAGCCATGAAAAAGACAATATCACTATTCCTGTTGGCTGTGAAGCGTCTTTGGATACAGATCATCTTCAGTTAACCGTTCTGGAATCCGGAGTGCTGTAAATCCCGTTTACAGACCATACCTCACCCCAAATAAAAGGCCCCATTTGATTGTAAGAGAGATCTGGTACACGTATTAAGAACGTACGCTACTGAAATGATCGATTTGATTCCCATCTAAATCGATATAGCCACCCATACAATCTGCCGTTAAACAAGAATGAATCGGCAGGACAAAAATCTCGTCACCAACGTTTAGAGTTTCAAGGTATGCTTTTGTACATGATACCATTCCGTGTTCCTGAGAGATTGAGGACAAGAACGCACCTTCTAGCGGATTCCCCCAGCCATTTCCTTTTGATTCCGCAACGACTCCATAGTAAGGTTTTCCATCTTCGGTAACATCAGCGTCTTTCGAGAAATGGATCGCCCCACCATGAATAAGAAATTGATTCCTTTTTGGAAACAGTTCTATTACCGTGCATTTCATTGCAATACCAATGTCAGCGGGTGTGCACGATCCAATTCGTGTTTGTATCCAATCATAAAAAACGAGGTTACCTGGACTAGTCTGGGTAGCAATATCTATATCATCCGTTAAAGAACAAGAGGGAGTATCACCAAAACAAATAACGGAACCTGGAAAACGAGCTTTAAGTGTATGTAAGCGTCGCAGAACCGGAGCAACGATCGCTAATACGTCTTCTGCCGACCGGCCTTTATAGGTTTGCCCTGCATGTGCATAAAACCCTTTGTAAACCACGGTTTTCAGAGAGGACGCCCGATCAACCAAGTCCTCCAAGGCGCTAGTATCTTCGATGTCAACGCCACTTCTTCCATTCATAGGGTCCACTTCAATCAAAAGGTGTGGTCTTTGTTTAAAATGTGCTTCCGAGAGCTGCTCCAATGCCTTTAACGAACTGGTTATCATGGTTAACTGGGTTATTTCCGATAATGCTTCAAGTTCAATCATTCGGGAACAATCAACGGGGAAAGCAATGGTAATATCAGTCCAGCCATCTTCAGCAAAGAAGCGAGCCATTTCTATAGATGAAACGGTAATACCAGAAACACCAAACGTTCTGAACCAACGTCCTATGGTTTTTGATTGATGGGTTTTAAAATGTGGTCTCCATTCCAATCCCAGCCGTTTACATTTTTCAGCCATCTTGTTGATGTTGGCTGTTACAATATCGGAGTCGATGACCAAGGATGGTTTCATAACAGTTCTAAAATCGCCTTTTTGGTTAATTGCAGCATATATTCAATATCAATAGCGTGCAAGAAACACAGTTAATTTTGTACCTTAGTTTAATGAGCACAGCGGATAAGGAAAAGAAAACAATTGGACGATTCGAAAGGGTAGACCTCCCGGATTGGGGCTTATCAGGTATAGAGGCAAAAATTGATAGTGGGGCCTATTCATCAAGTCTGCACTGCCATCATATTGAAGAATATGAGAAAGGCGGAGAGCGGCGAGTTCGTTTTCAACTGCTTGATCCGGAACACGATTTATATGATGGTAAACGCTTTGACATGCCCATATCAGATACCCGCGAAGTGAAGAGCTCTAACGGGATGAAAGAGCTACGCCATTTTATTCGCACCTGTATTCTCTTGTTTGGACAACCCCATCACATTGAGCTTTCTTTGACGGATCGTTCCAGCATGAAATATCCGTTGTTGATTGGCAGAAAGTTTTTAAAAAGCGGGTTTCTGATTGATGTTTCAAAGAAAAATATTTCTGAAAAACAAAAAAGCATACAAGTATGAACATTGGCATACTCTCCAGAAATGCGACGCTATACTCCACAAGGCGCCTGGTAGAAACGATTGAACAAAGAGGGCACAAAGCTGAGGTAATCGATCATTTAAAATGCGACATCGCCATTGAGCAGGATAAACCCTCTGTATTCTATAAAGGCCATAACCTCGATGATTTTGATGCTGTGATTCCGCGGATTGGAGCTTCCGTTACTTTTTATGGGGCGGCAGTTGTACGACAGTTTGAGATGATGAATGTGTTTACAGCTGTTCAATCTCAGGCGTTAGTACGCTCAAGAGATAAACTGCGCAGTCTCCAAATTCTTTCAAGTGCAGGTGTAGGCATGCCAAAAACGGTGTTTACTAATTACTCTAAGGAGATAAAACACACCATAGACTCGGTAGGAGGAGCACCACTAATCGTAAAGTTGTTGGAAGGAACCCAAGGTTATGGTGTGGTTCTTGCACCAACCCGAAAAGCCGCTGAATCCATTATTGAGGCTTTTCATAGTATGAAAGCCCGTGTAATCGTTCAGGAGTTTATATCCGAATCAAAGGGGGCAGATATTCGTGCATTTGTGGTAGATGGAAAAGTAGTAGGTGCAATGAAACGTCAGGCCCGGGATGGAGAATTCAGATCAAACTTACACCAGGGGGGCACAGGCACCCTGATAAAACTAACATCAGAAGAACGTTCGGTTGCTAAAACAGCAGCACAGGCCATGGGACTTCCGATTGCCGGTGTGGACATGCTCCAATCAGATAGAGGCCCATTAATACTTGAAGTAAATTCTTCTCCCGGATTACAGGGTATTGAGCTTGCTACAGAAAAAGACATTGCTGGAAGTGTTATTCGCTTTGTAGAACGCAAAGTGGAAGAAAAAAAGGCCAAACCAGCTAAACGACGAAAAATTAAAAGTAATGCCTGATCTCATTCAGATTGGAGATCAATCCATAAAGCGTGGTAAATCGGTAACTATTGATTTAGCCATTGCGAAGCTGCCGTCAAATACACCCATTGATTTAAAAGTTCATGTATACAGGGCTAAAAAGGACGGTCCTGTTTTATTATTAACCGGAGCGCTTCATGGGGATGAGATAAATGGGGTGGAGATTATACGAAGACTGATTAAATCGAAAAAAATTGAACCCGAATCTGGCACCGTTATTGCCATACCTATTGTAAATCTTTATGGCTTTAACTTGAACGTAAGGGGAGTACCCGATGGAAAAGACATAAATCGTAGCTTTCCAGGAGTTAAAGGAGGCTCGTTAGCCCGACTTGTAGCTTATACGGTTATGAATGAGATTTTACCGGTTATTGACTACGGAATAGACTTTCATACAGGAGGAGCCAGTCGTTCTAATTACCCTCAGATACGCTGCTCATTTAATGTGAGCAGGTCAAAAGAATTGGCAGCCGCATTTTCAGCTCCAATAACCCTTCATTCTACATTGATACCTAAATCATTTCGACACGCTGCAAACAAGCGTGGAAGGCACATCTTGGTATATGAAGCTGGAGAATCATTACGATTGTATGAAGCTGGAATTCGGGAAGGTATAAATGGTACCTTAAGACTGATGAGATATCTGGGAATGAAGAACGGCACGCTTGAATCAAATTCAGGAAAAAGTTACCGTAAATCGATCTGGATTCGTGCTAAACGATCTGGCTTATTTATTCAGAATAGCATGTTAGGCCTGGAAACCGAACGAGGTACACTGCTTGGGGAGATTTCTGATCCATATGGTTCGCGGTCTCATCATCTGAGTGCCCCACATAAAGGAACGGTAATCGGAATGAATTTTTCCCCGGTAGTTCAT
>JBCBST010000150.1:0-6763 GCA_039819115.1 Bacteroidota bacterium | reverse complement strand
ACTCTATCAGTTGGCGATTACCTACCAGATGAAACTAACCTGGTTTTTGCATGTTCAGGCTCATGAAGAATGGCTTCACTACTTTCATTATTTTCAGAACCAGGAAATTGCGTTGCACGGATACGAACATGGAACAGCATGGAACAGCACTAAGCTGAAAAAGAATATTGAAAAGGGCTTGAGGATAATGATAGAGCATTCCTTAACACCTCAAGGATTTTGCGCTCCTTATGCCATTTGGGACCGGCACTTACAAATGGCCCTGTCCGGCTTTGAGTTCGAATACAGTTCCGAATTCACATTTGGATACGATACCTATCCTATTCACTTACCGGAAATGGAGCTGTATCAGGTTCCCATACACCCCATATGCACCGGCAGCTTAGCCAGAAAAGGAGCTTCTGAAGCTCAAATGGAATCCTATTTTAACCAGGTATTTGAGCGGAAGAACGCACGCTTTGAACCTCACTTCTATTATCATCATCCCATGCAGCCAGGACTTGGTGTTGTGGAATCACTGTTCGGGAAAGCAAGAGGAAAAAAGCTACTCTCATTGACGTTTTTGGAGTTTGTTCAATTCTGGAAATATCGTTCACAGTGCAGTATGGAGGTCTCATACCATCCCCGCTCCTTTCAGATTACCAGCGAAGGAACAATCTGGTTTGAGGTTCATACTCAGCATGAAGGATTTTACCTGACGAAAGCCTCAGACTCCATCGATGTAAAGACACTGAATTACTTTCAGTTTGGATCCACTCCAGTGATTAAATCAAAAAAGCGCCGACAGTTAGAAGAACACTCCCTTCAACTCTTAAAAACTTCTATCTTGGATTTTAAAAACCGAAAACGGTTATGACAGTCGGCTTTATTATTCCTCAATCTTCGGCGATAATACAGGGAGGACTTAAAGTACAGGCACTTGAAACGGCGAAAGCGTTGCAAGAGCTTGGAGTAACGGTACATGTTATCTCCCCCTGGGATGATCTGGACACGATCCCTATTGATCTTTTCCATGTATTTGGCAGCGGATTAGAAACCATTGGGATTATGACCAATTTAAAACGGCTAGGAAAACATATGGTGCTCTCGCCGGTCTTTTTTACCCGACGTTCGGTTTCTACCATCAAACAAGCCCGTGCCCTCGATCGAATACTCGGAAAACTGGGTAGTGGCATCCAATCTGAATACTCCATCAAAACCACATGCTGTAACCTCGCCGACCTGGTCTTACCGAATACACAAGCCGAAGCTCAACTCATCGAACGAGGTTTTGGCATCTCTTCTGGCACGATTCAGGTTGTACCAAACGGAGTGGAATCAAGATTTGCTGAGGCAACACCCGACCTGTTTTTAGAACAGTACAACAAACAGGACTTTGTACTAAGTGTGGGGCAGTTTTCCTCCCCTCGAAAAAACGCAATAACCCTGCTCAAGGCCGCACCCAAATTCGATGCTGAACTTGTTGTTATTGGAAGTCTGGGTGAGGGTTCACACGCCACACAATGTCGTAACCTGGCGGAAAAAGCCGGTAATGTAACGTTGATTGAGAGCCTGCCCCATAATAGCGATATGCTTGCCTCAGCCTACGCGGCTGCACGTACATTTATACTTCCTTCATGGTATGAGACCCCGGGAATTGCGGCTCTGGAAGCAGCTCTGGCTAACTGTTCAATAGCAATTACCAGGCATGGGGGCACGAACGATTACTTTGGGTCTTTCGCAGAATACTTTGACCCTCATTCCGCAGAAGAAATGATTCAGGCGGTGAACAAGGCACACAAAAAGGAAACGGGTGATTCTCTGAAAACTCATATTTTATCGTTGTTCAGCTGGCAAGCAGTGGCTTCTCAAACCTTAACTCACTACAAACAGTTAACTGCGTGAAAAAAATATTCGTCGTTTTTGGTACCCGGCCGGAAATCATAAAAATGGCACCGGTCATTCACGAGTTAAAAAAGACGGCATTTGAGATATCCGTTATTCACTCAGGACAGCATTCGGATATGGCTGATCCTATGATTCGTCTGTTCGATATACAGGTCGATTTTAACCTTAATATCATGAGGCACGGACAGGATTTGTTCGATCTGACCACTTCATTGATTCCTAAGCTTAAAGAGTTATTCATTGCTCAGCAGCCAGACCTGGTGCTCGTACATGGAGACACTACCACGGCTCTTCTCACCGCTCAAACCGCCTTTTACCTGAACATACCCGTTCACCATGTAGAAGCCGGACTCAGAAGTTTTGACCGATACAATCCATTTCCGGAAGAAATCAACCGGGTGCAAATTGATGTACTCTCCAGTGTGCTATATGCCCCAAATGAAGTGCACAAACAGCAGTTACTTCAATCTGGCAGAACAGATGAGGAAGTAGTAGTAACAGGTAATACCGTTATTGATGCCCTTCAGTATATACAGAACCTGGAAGCGTTTAGCGAACGTCGACCAACCATGCTCCAGGAAATCGATCCCGATCAGCGACTGATTGTTCTTACCACCCATCGAAGGGAAAATCATGGGGAACCTATGCAGCGTATTTTTGAAGCTGTTGATGAGTTTTTGGCTGAACACTGGAATACGCTGGTTGTTTATCCCTCCCATCAGAACCCTGCGGTTAAAGCCAGCTGGGAAAAAGCCAAAGTAAGAAGTTCCCGGTTTAAGCGCCTCAGCCCTCAGGATTACCTTTCCTTTCTTCATCTCATGAAACGGGCCGACTTAATCCTCACCGATTCAGGAGGAATTCAGGAAGAGGCATCTGCCTTGGGTAAACCGCTGTTAGTGCTTAGAGAAACGACCGAACGTCCGGAGGTTATCGAAGCTGGTTTAGGTGAACTCGTTGGCAGTGATAAAGACCGGATTAAAGAACGTGCCGGGCATTACCTGAACACGCGATGGGAAGAGAAACCCTTTTCTTTTTATGGGGATGGAAACGCAGCTAAGAACATCCGTGCCTACCTCGAGACTCAGCTATAGTTTTCGAACCGTTCTGGTGTATGCTCGAAATCGTCATTGAAAAATGCGATGCCTCCCTGGATAATACCCTTCAGAATAAAGATGGTAAATACGGCTACAAGGCCTGTTTCCTGAAAAAAAACAATGAGCAGTAAATAGACCACAAAAAGGGTCAATGTGCCCTTGTTTTTCTTCATACTCTGCCGGTCAAAGCGGGGCACTTTATCAAAAGGAATAGCACTCACCATTAAGAAGGAAACGGTAACAATAAGGGGGATTAAAAAGGTATTGATGCCGTTTTTAAAGCCTTCAAACAAGGCTATATCGTCTCGGAACGACAAGTAAAATGCACCCAGAATCAATGCCTGTGCGGGTATGGGTAACCCAATAAAATGGGTGTCGGCAGGATGAAGCCGCGCGTTCACATTAAACCGGGCTAACCGAACAGCCCCGCAAAGCGGAGGCAATGCGCTGATTACAATACCCAGGACGTTCAATGCTTCGAGCGCAAAATTGTACACCAGAAAACCAGGTGCCACTCCAAAAGAAACCATATCGCTTATGGAATCCAGTTCTATTCCAAAATCGCTTGTCGCATTAGCCAGACGTGCCATAAGTCCGTCAAACACGTCAAAAAGTCCGGCTATGGCAATCAGCCAGGCACCAAAGAGTAAGTCGCCATTGCTTACCGAGATGATGGATAAGAATCCACAGAACAGATTCATTAATGTAAAAAAGCTGGGCACCGCCACCCGCGGATTACGTGGTGGCCTCGTCATTCTTCTTCGTTCAATACGTTCTTTAAACGAAGGCTTGTTTCTACGTTGAATGGGATATTTCATGATCCGCTCTCAATGCTCCCCAATACGGATTCACCGGCTTTGGTCCGGTCCCCCTTTTTTACGGTAATCTGTACATGAGCGGGCACCAATACATCCATCCTGGAACCAAACTTCATCATACCAAACCGCTCACCTGCAGTAAGCTGGTCTCCTTCCTGAATCCGATATACGATACGCCGGGCCAATAAACCCGTAATCTGTCGATAAAACACCTTTGTACCCGAATTGTGCAGTACTCCAAAATCAGCACGTTCATTAAGATCGGAAGCACGTTCATCCCAGGCAGCCAGAAACTTACCCGGGTGATATTTCACATACTCAAGTACACCAGATACCGGGTTTCGGTTTACATGAACATCCAGCGTGGAAAGAAAAATGCTGACCTGCTTAGCCTTTCCTTTGATATAAACCGGTTCATCCACCTCCTTTACCAACACGACGGTTCCGTCAGCAGGGGCAATAATAAGATCAGGACCTGCAGGTGGTGTACGATCCGGATCCCTGAAAAACCAAAGAACCTGCAAGATGAGTAACACTAGCACCGCATAGAGTATATACGCGACCCAGTGATCCACAAAAAAATAGGTAAGCGTATACGCAGTGGTACAAAAAAAGAGGACCAGTGCTATGGTCGTATACCCATCGCGAGCAATCATTTAGAAGGAGATGTACTTGATAGCATCGTTAAAAATAACGAATACAAACAAGCAAATCATAAGTGCAAAACCAACGTTTTGTGCAATCATGAGCACTTTTTCCGACGGCTTTCTCCGAACTACTCCTTCGTAGATAAGAAAAACCAGATGCCCTCCATCCAGAACCGGAATCGGCAGGATGTTCATAATAGCCAAAGTGATACTTAGGAACGCGGTAAACGTCCAGAATCCATTCCATCCACCGGCCTCGGTCGCCTGTCTGGAAGCCGCAGCAATGGCAATCGGCCCCCCAATATTCTGACGGAATGAAATGTCTCCGGTAATCAAACGGGCAAACCCCTGAAGAATGCCGGTGGTTGTACCGATGGTTTGAGCATAACCTTCCTGAACAGATTCCAGGAATCCATACCGAATACGTTCTGCCCCCAATATTTCAACAGTGGGAGCAGCTATTCCGATGGTTTTGTCTTTGGTGGGTGTGATCGTAAGAGCAATCACTTCCCCATTCCGCAATACCTCAAAATCGATGGCTCCTTCCGAAGCTTTTATCGTCTGTACTAATTCATTCCAGAAGAACAACGGCGTTCCATCAGCAGAAATAAACCGATCACCGTCTTCTACGCCCGCCTCCGCTGCCGGAGAACCAGGTTGGACATAGGATATGGAACTTGGGAGCGCTAACCCCTGATCCAGAAACCCGCGGGTTTGAATACTGTCCAGGTAAGAAGTGGCTACGGGTATGGTTAATTCTTGTCCGTCACGGACCACGATATAGGATAAATCACTTACCGTCAGGACTTCAGGGTTCATGAGGTCTTCGAAATAGTCCACACGTTCACCGTTTACCCCAACCACTTTGTCTCCATTCTCAAAACCAATCTCCTCAAGTAGCGAGCCTTCGGAAACATAAATTCCTTCTGAGTTTTCAACCGGAAGTACCGTCTTTCCGTTACTCCATGTAAGCCCGAAATAGATAAAAAAGGCCAGGATCATATTAAAAATAACGCCCGCGGTTATAACAATGATTCGCTGCCATACCGGCTTGCTTCTGTACTCCCAGGGCTCCGGTTCATTGTTCAGGTGCTCAGTGTCCATACTTTCGTCGATCATCCCTGCTATTTTCACAAACCCGCCAAGTGGAGTGGCTCCGATGCAGTAATCGGTTTCTCCTACTTTTATACCCCATATTCTGGGAGGAAATCCAATTGAAAAGCGATCAACCCGCATCCCAAACGCTTTGGCTGCTAAAAAGTGGCCGAGTTCGTGGATGAATACTAAAATCATTAACGCGCCCGCAAAGGTGCCAATCGTAATCAATAAATCGATAAAACCTGTCATTTCTTGGATAATGCTATATATGTTGTGCGTATTGTCGCGTCTCTTTATCTATCGTGATGAGGGAATCTATAGTAAGTTCTTGTGCTGAGGAAATGTATTCTAAACTTTGTTCTACAACGTTAGGGATTTGAATATAGCCAATTTCTTTATCCAAAAATCGGCGTACCGCAATTTCGTTGGCTGCGTTTAATACGCAGGGAGCGGTCCCCCCTTGCTTGGAAGCATCCATAGCTAGTTTAACGCATGGAAACAGATCGTAGTCTACCGGACTAAATGTTAAACTATGCGAAGCCGACCAGTCCATTCGGGGCGTATCCAGAGGAAGACGGTCAGGGTAGGTTAATGCATAAATGATCGGCACTTTCATATCCGGATACCCAAGCTGTGCTTTGGTTGAGCCATCAACAAACGTTACCATCGAATGTATGATGCTCTGGGGATGGATAACGGGCTCTATGTTTTCCAGTGGAAGATCAAATAACCAACGGGCTTCAATAATCTCAAGCCCTTTATTCATCATTGTGGCCGAATCGATGGTGATTTTAGCGCCCATATCCCAGTTCGGATGTTTCAGGGCCTGCTCAACGGTTATATGCTCCATTTGTTCGCGCCTAAAATCACGAAAAGGTCCGCCACTTGCTGTAATGATGATTTTTTCAACAGCTGATGGTGATTCACCCACCAGGCTTTGAAGCATCGCGCTATGCTCGGAATCAATAGGTACCAACTCAGAATCAGTCTGATTGAGCAATTCCGTAATCAACGCACCTCCAACCACCAGCGATTCTTTGTTTGCAAGCGCGATTTTTTTACCCGACCGGATGGCTTCAACCGTTGGTAGAAATCCGGAAAACCCAACCAGGCTGTTTACGACCGTGTCTACTTCGGGGAGGGCAACCAGATGAGGAATTTCCTGGATACCATAATGGATTTGGGTGGATACCCCCCCCACTTCTGACTTTAAGTTCCT
>JBCBST010000149.1:0-6812 GCA_039819115.1 Bacteroidota bacterium | reverse complement strand
CCACTGAATTAATAGCCTATTAATTCAGTGGGAAACAGAGGGTGAATTCGGTGTTTCCAGGCTCTGAGGCTACCTCGATAGACCCATTGTGTTTTTCGATGATTTTACGAACCACATCTAACCCCAGGCCGGTACCTTTCCCAATATCCTTGGTCGTGAAGAACGGATCAAAGATTTTAGAACGAATGTCTTCGGGTATTCCGCTTCCGTTATCCCTGAAAAAGAGGTAAATAAACTCGCCATTTGGTTTGGCCTCTATCTCAATCTTTCCATGCTCATCGGGTAAGGCATCCAGGGCGTTGTCCAGTATGTTCATCCACACCTGGTTCAGTTCACTGATGTAGCCAAAGAACTCGGGTAGTTCGGGTGGGAATTGATAGTCGACCTCAACTTGCTTGAGTTTAACTTTGTGATTCAGAATGGTAACGGTGCTTTTTATCAGTTTTTTTAGCTCCACCCGTTCTTTATCCTGACCCTGATCCATATGAGAATAGGTTTTAACGGACGATACGAGGTCGGATACTCTTCGGGCAGCTTCTTCCATTTCCGTCACCATTTTTTCGGTGATCAGTACATCTTCAATCCATCCCAGAACAGAAGGCAGGTGAGAGTCGGTTACATGTTCTTTAACGAACTCTAAATCGTCAACAGAAAAACAGTATTCCGAGAATGTTTGAGCGAAATCGTAGGCCTGTTCAATGTTTTCGTCGTCCATCCAATCCCCGAGCTCATCTTCCAGATTTGTGCGTTCCATCAGACCCATGTCGTTAGTTGGGCCTTTTCCTGCCTTTCTGAACACGAGTTCGTTTACCACGTCTACCTGTTCAAAGGTAAGCTGTATATTCATGACCGCCTTAAACTTATCTGGTTTATGGCGCAGGTTTTCGCGTAAGGCGGTAGCACTTCTGACCATGGCGGACGCCGGATTGTTGAGCTCGTGAGCTAACCCGGCGGAGAGTTTTCCTAAGGCCATGAGCTTTTCATTTTGCTGCTGGCGGGAGGTAAAGCTTCTGATACGATCGGAAAGGTTATGTACGAAGACCGAAACTAACTCGTATCGCTTTGATAGCTCCGGAAAGACGGAACTGTGTACTTTTAGAAGGCTTGTTTCTTCCATGACCGTAAGTGAGCCGGAAGAGGACTGCATTCTGGAGAATGGGACTTTTCCTGTGATTTCACCGGTCTTAAATTGGCCCAGACGTGTATAATTTTTTCCCTGAAGCAGCTGAATGTCTATAACTCCGTCCAGTATGATGTACATACTGTCCACTTCATCGCCAGGTCGGAAGATGACTTCTCCAGGTTGGTATGTACACAGTTCCGATTGAGTGATAAGCCATAAGACCTGTTCATCAGGAACGGATTCGAACTCCGGGAAAGATTTTAGTACCTGTAAAATGTGCTCGTTCATACTCATGATTCAGAAATTATTTCATCGTCAATGTAACAGTATCTCCAGGATTCGCCTGGTTCGATGGATCGGATGATAGGGTGCCCCGATCGGAGATAATGCTTTCTGGCGTGTTTGTTTTTGGAAGAATCACAGCACCCTACATGCCCACAGGTCATGCACATTCGCAAGTGCACCCAGGTATCTCCGCTTTTGATGCATTCCTCGCAGACATACACATCCGTTTCGGTGACTTCAATAAAGTGGGTATGCGAACAGGCCATGATAAATCTAGGTTAAAAATGAAGTGAGAAAAGCAGAAAGAGCTTTGTATTCCAGTTTACCATCATACTTAATCCCATTTATAAAAAAAGTAGGAGTGTCATTTACGCCATGTGCCACACCGGTACGGTACTCATCTTGTATTCTTTTTTTGAACTCATGGGCTTCCATCGATTGGTAAAATGTTCGTTTATCCAGTTCTAACTGTTCGGCAAATCCGAGGATGCGGTCTTTGCTCAGTTCATTATTGTGTTCAAAGAGTACATCGTGCATTTCCCAAAAAAAACCAAGTTTACCTGCACTGAGTGCTGCTTCTGCGCTAATGAATGCATTAGGGTGTTTTTTAAGTGGAAAATTTCTGAATACAAAACAGAACGAGTCTTCCTGTTTCGACAAAAGCTTTTGCACAAAACGGTATCCCAGCCTTGAAAACGGGCATTCATAATCTCCGAATTCGGTAAGTATTACCGGGCTATGCCGGTTTCCTTTTACATGATCCTTGGGCTTGATATCAAGAGAATATTTATCCACTGTATCCACCCAGATTCATGGTATAAGAGGGTACGGTTTCGGATTGAAGGCTGAGTTCGGCGAGTTTACGTCCCGCTTGTTTTAATGGCAGGCAAACGGCATTGGCTCCGGCTTCCTGTAGCAAGGCATGCTCTTCATCGCGCATAGTGAGCGCATAGATATTTCCATCGTATTTGTTTTCACGCATAGCTTTGGCTGCAAATACTTTGGCATCCATATTAGGCATGGCTAACATCACGGCCTTTACTTCACTTAAATCGATGTGTTGCCATAACTCGGGATCTGTAGCGTCTCCATATACGGTTCTTCTGCGGTTACTAATATTGGCTTCTATACGTCCAGGGTCCATATCCATACCGGTAACACGAATTTCTTTGTCTTTCAGCTCATCATAAGCGGCCATACCGGTCTGACCCATCCCAACAACGAGATAGTGCGCTCCACCCAGAGAAACCACCTGATCGCCAGGGTGTTTTACATCACGTTCGAACGGAACGAGTTTTTGTTCAACTTTTAGCCATAATTCTTTAGCGCCGGAGGATAATGGGGCATTTATGGCAAATGAAACGGCCGTTACTAACGCAAATACAATCATAACAGAAGGGGGTATAAACCCTGCCGTTACTGCACCTGCGCCTGCAATAAGTGTGAACTCGCTGTAAGCGGTAAGCGACGAGGAAACCATAAATGAATTACGTGAGCGGAGTTTGAACAGGATGAGCAGGAAGAAAAACAGAGCTGCTTTTACGGGGAGTAACACCAGAATGGCACCAATAAATGCTAAATCGTCGAGGCCAGGGAGGCCTGCCAGGCCTACTTCCATGAAAAAGGCGACTAAAAAAGCCTCTTTCAATCCCCAAAGCTTCTCTCCCAACTCGTCGGCTTGCTCATGTCCGGATAAGAGGGCGCCGGCTACCAGTGCTCCTAGTTCTGATGAAAGCCCGAGATACTGGAATAAATATCCCATGCCGATAGCCAGGATAAGACCGTAAATCAATTCCAGTTCATCATGCCCACTGGCTATTAGCAGCCGTATGAGTAGTGGACGGATAAGAGGTAATGCCAACAGGCCAAGACCATAAATGGAAGGCGTTCCACCGCCTGTGAGTGCGATTAAACCAATGGCAATGATATCCTGTAAAATGAGGATACCTATGGCAACACGTGCATGATATGCGCCCAATTCACCTTTTGCTTCTAGGGATTTTGCAGCCAGAACGGTACTCGAAAACCCGAGTAATACCCCAATGATGATACCGGAGGAGAGGTCATATCCAAAAGCCATGGAAATACCACAGAACAAAGCAACAGAGATCAGCATATGAATGCCTCCGGCTCCTAGCACCTCGGGCCGGATAATGCTCTTTAAACGCAAGTGGAGGCCAACCGTGAAGAGCAAAATAAGAACTCCATAGTGGCCGATATCTTTCAACAAAAGAAGTCCTTTGTCATCAACTACCCCCATAAATGAAAGCGCAATACCGGCAAGCAGGTATCCAATGAGTGGTGGTAGTTTTATTTGTTGGACCATTAAGCCCAATACGTAGGCGAGGCCTAACCAGATTACAATCATATTCAGGAATTTAGAATCTGTTGAATGTGGTGAATCTCATCTTCATTGACAAGGTGCCCCATATTTGGGTACAATTTTTTAATAACGTGGGCTCCAAGGGTTTCAAACAACCGGGCCGACGCGTTAACCCGCTCTTTTGGAATATGAGGATCGATATCACTACACCCTAAAAAAACAGGGGTTTTCTCCAGATCGCCCCTGTAGGCATGCGGATGTACTTCAGGGCCAATAACTCCTCCGCTAAGTACAAACAATCCACCGTAGGGTTTGGGATGACGTGCAACGAATTCACTGGCTAAACAGGCACCCTGAGAAAAGCCCAGGAGGAATATATTATTGCTTGAAATCCCTTCTTCCTCCAGATTGTGCACGATACTTCCTATAGCTTGCAATCCTGATGAGATTCCAGGCTCGTTCATTTCGATGGGTGATAAAAAAGAATAAGGGTACCAGGTGTGATGATTGGCCTGGGGAGCCAGGAACTTCATATGTTGGGTTTGAAACTCCTGGCTTAAAGGCAGAATGCTTTGGGCCGTAGCTCCTCTTCCGTGAACCATAATCATCGCCTTTTTAGCATCTGAGTCACCGTATTGTACAACAGGCTGATTCTGGTGAGGACCGGTAAAAGGGGAGTCAGGGGTTACTCTGAACAAGCTCATAACGTTTTGTTTGGGGTGGAACGGGTTTGGTTTTGGGGTGCATCACATGCCTGCATAGCAGAATCAGGGCGTTTCGACGGGCCAGCATAACGAGAGCAGAGCTCAGTAAGAACAGGCCGGCGCCGAGGTATAATCCTGAAACTCCAATCTGTTTTTGAATGGATTGAGTTACGATAGGAGACAAAAACTGCCCCAGAAAAACAAAAGTCGTTATTCCTCCTATTATTCTGCCCCGATAGCGTGCAGGAGCCACATCGGCTATCCATGTATTCACATTCGGGATAAACATCCCAAATCCAACGCCAATAGACATCAGTCCGGGAATGAAGACCACATAGCTCTTTGCCACACCTAACAGCAGAAAGCCAAGCCCTATCAGAGTAAATGCGAGCGACATGATACGGACGTATCCTACTCGCTCCCTGATACGGCTGTACATCAATGCCGTAAGTCCGGAAAACAAGGTTACCAGTGCGATTGCTAATCCGCTTTCTGCGCCTCCTGCTCCTACGATAGACTGAAGATGGAAGGGCAGATGAATAGGAATGGTGTAAAACAGAATTTGTGCTGCAATGGTCAACCCATAGATAAACATCAGGAGCTTTATCAATCGGAGTGTTGAAACCGGTGCCTCTGCGGGCTCCGTCGAAGAACGAGAGGAAGGATACTCTTGAGGTTCCAGGATGTACTTCCATGCCAGCGGGACGAGTATAGCTGCACTCAGGTAAATGGCAAACGGCATGCGCCAGTGTATGTCGGCCAGGAACCCTCCCAGGCTAAGAAAAATAACGCCGCCCAATGCCATAAAAGAGGACTGTAAACCAAGTACCTTCGCACGTTCGGCACCAGAGTAATAGTCAGCGACTAGAGTGATTACGGTGGTCATGATACCTGCCACACCCAACCCCAGAACAGCACGGCCAATTAGCACGCCCACGAGTGTGTCGGCTATTAAGCCTGATCCACCCGCAAGGGCATACAGCAGTATGCTTACGAGCAGAACCATTTTTTTTGAAGTCCGATCGATGAGAAGCCCGGCAACATATGCTCCCAACACAATGAATAGTCCAGGTAAGGTGAGTACCATCTTTACCCAGAAATCAGCATGGGGTTGATCCGCAAAGTGAACCTGCATACTAGGTAAAGCCGGAGCTATTGTTGCTCCGGCCATTACCGTTAGTGTGCTGATAACCAAAAGGGTGTACTGCGTTGTTTTATCAGGACGGGATAAGGAGTTCATTTAAGCGTCCAGATCAAGTTTTGGGAGTACACTTTCTATGACTTCTCTGCGGGCTTCCAACCACGGAGCCAGAATCAGCTTCTCACCCAGATGTTCAAAGTCCTCATCCACAGCATAGCCCGGATCATCGGTAGCCATTTCGAATAGTACGCCACCGGGTTCGTGATAATACACCGATTTGAACCAGTGCCGGTCTATAATACCCGTTGGATGTAGTCCCTTACTGAGCACTCGTTCGCGGAGCCCGGCCAGTTCTTCTTCGTTTTTGGCTCTGAACGCCACATGATGCACAATACCACGTCCACCTTTGCCATGCTGAGGCTGACCAGTGGTTTCGATTATCAGGTTTCCACCGATGGCTGCTTCGGTTTGAAACCGGGTCAAATTGCCGTCCGACTCTTTCTCCTCGAACCCAAATAAGTCGTTGACCACATCGATGGTTTGATCGGCCTGTGCCAGCTTCAACCGGGTTGAATGAAACCCTTGTATGGATACCTCCTCGGGTACCTCACTTTCAAAGGTACTTACTTTGTTTTTGGCATCTCCGGTAAAGACCAGGTCAAGTTCTAACCCGTCCGGATCTTCAAATCGTAGAGTAGGATTTCCAAAAGAGTCGAATAAATCACCATGGGGTATCTGTAATGTTCTGAGACGTTGTTGCCAGAACTCCTCAGAACCAGCAGGAACCTGAAAAGCGACATTTACCGCCTCTCCGGTACCAATAACACCTTTATGTGCACGTGGCCATGGAAAAAAGGTGATGCTGGAACCGGGTTGTGCAGCCTCATTCCCATAAAAAAGGTGATAGGTGCCGGGGTCGTCCTGATTTACCGACTTTTTGACCATGCGCATACCCAGTTTGTTGATATAAAAATCAGCATTTGCTGCAGGATCGCCCGCAAGTACCGTAATGTGGTGAAGTCCTTTTTCGTGTTTCATGATGTCTCCTTTTTTTGATTCGGAGAAAAAGTATCAAATAGTTTAACATTAAACTATTTGAAAATTTCTATACCGCTGATAGAAGGAATTCGATTGGGGAAGCGTTCGTTATAGAATTTGTAAAGCAGGGTAAGCCTTCATTTTATTTGCCCGCTTTTCTCGGAGCCATTATCTGTGCGGTGCAATGATACCGAGAAA
>JBCBST010000148.1:0-6834 GCA_039819115.1 Bacteroidota bacterium | reverse complement strand
CCATTAAAAGTTGCATTCCCGGGTTATCGTAATTTTTAGATTGTTCAATAACGGAATGGAAGAATTTTTAGAATCCATCATCCCCTATTCCGCCGAAGTGATGGGGGCAGCCGGGTTACTCGTAGCCAGTTTCACCTCCATTATTTCGGTTGTGAACCCGCTGGCTGCCATGCCGGTGTTTCTATCGTTGACGGAAAAGAACACGCCCGCTGAACGTAATCGAACCGCAAAAAAATCAGCAACCTATATGTTTTTGGTTTTGGGCACGTTTTTATTAGCCGGAACTTACATTCTGAGCTTTTTTGGGATCAGTCTGCCCGCGATAGGCGTGGCCGGAGGGTTAATCATCATGCGATCGGGCTTTTCCATGTTAAACCCCGAAACGGGGGGACGTAAAATTACCGACGAAGAACAGGAATCGGCCATGCATAAAGAGGATGTGTCTTTTAGCCCATTGGCGATGCCCCTGCTATCCGGGCCGGGGAGTATTGCCGTCGTGATCGGACTGGGTGTACAGGCGCAGGGTACGGTTGATTTAATCATCAACGGAGTCGCCATCTTTTTAGCCTGCCTCCTCGCTTTTACTATTCTGAGGGTTTCTCCCTGGATGGTGCGTTACATCGGGCAATCGGGTATGTCGGTCATGACCCGCATGATGGGCTTCATCACCCTGTGTATTGGGGTGCAGTTCATTATCAATGGTATTCTTCGCTTCTTTGATTTAGGATAAAGGCAAGCTGTTCTATGATTCCTATATCCCCAAACCGTTTAATTGAATACGACCACAGGGCCAATACGCTCATCCTGGAAGCCCTGTCCGGGGCTTCAGACTTGCTTCACTATTCGGATATGGTAAACCTGATGGGTCATATTCTGAATACCCAGAAGATCTGGCTCAACCGGATTACTCCGATCGAAGGCGTCCGGCCGGTATTCGATACCTACACGTGGGAAGAGATCGGGCCTTTATTTGAACAAAGCCGGGATGTGTTGACCCGAATCTCCGATCACCTGGAACAAGCGGTAACCTATCAGAACTCAAAAGGGCAGACGTACCATAATACTGGCGCCGAAATCTTCGAGCATGTGATTATTCACGGGCAGCATCACCGGGCACAAATCGCAACCCGGCTCCGGGAAGCGGGAATTACACCGCCAGGCACCGACTTTATCTTCTTTAGCCGCACTTAGCAGGAACTAAAAAAAGCATCGGGTGCTTTTCTCAGGCTTAATTCAATATCTTGCACCGGAATCCCTAACCTCAGGAACCTAACCCCTTTTTTTTGGAAACTATTGATCAGGCACTGGCCGCCTTTTCCTCCTTCATGTGGGGAACACCCTTAGTTATTTTATTGGTAGGTGGCGGACTCTTTTTTTTACTCTACTCCCGTTTTACCCCCTATCGTTATTTTTGGCACAGCGTAGATATTTTGAGGGGTCGGTTTGATGATCCCGACGATCCGGGCGACATCAGTCACTTTGAAGCGCTATCCAGCGCCCTGGCCGCAACGGTAGGCCTTGGAAACATCAGCGGAGTGGCTGTAGCGATAGCCATTGGCGGACCCGGCGCCGTGTTTTGGATGTGGGTGAGTGCCGTGGTGGGAATGGCCACCAAGTTTTTCACCTGTACCCTGTCCATTATGTACCGTGGAAAAGACTCCAATGGCGATATCCAGGGGGGTACCATGTACATGATTATGGAAGGACTGGGAAAAAAGTGGAAACCCCTGGCCGTACTCTTTGCCGTTGCCGGGTTATTTGGTCCCCTTCCCATCTTCCAGGCTAACCAGGTCACCCAAATCGTACGCGACTTTGTACTGGTGCCCAATGGCGTTACGGATGCAACCAATCATTTTACCAGTGATCTGATCAGCGGGTTTGTGATTTTGGGGATTGTATCCATCGTGATTTTTGGAGGGATTAAACGGGTAGGTAAAGTGGCTTCCAAAATGGTTCCGGCTATGGTGGTGATCTATGTAGCCTGTGTGCTTGTTATTCTGGGTATTCACATTGATGTACTGGGTAAATACCTGCTGCTTATTGTTACCGATGCCTTCCAGGGGGCGTATTTTAATGGGGATGCTGCTTTCGGCGGGGTATTGGGTAGTTTGATTGTGCACGGCACCAAACGAGCTGCGTTCTCGAACGAAGCGGGAATCGGAACGGCCACCCTTGCTCACGGGGCAGCCAAAACCAAGGAACCGGTTCGGGAAGGACTGGTAGCCATGATGGGTCCCTTCATCGATACCCTTGTGGTGTGTACCATGACGGCTCTGGCCATTTTAGTGACGGATGTATGGAAAACAGGCGAAAGTAACGGGATTACCCTTACCGCCTCCGCCTTCCAGGAAGCCATTGGTCCGGCCGGGGTATACCTGCTCATCTTTTGTGTGCTTATTTTTGGATTCAGTTCCCTGTTCACTTACTCCTACTACTCCACTAAATGTCTGGGTTTTCTCATCGGGGCCGATAAGCAGAAATACTTTAACTATTTCTATGCCGTGGCCATCATTTTCGGATCCGTTGCCACTATTAATGCCGTACTCAATTTCACGGATGGTATGTTTGCGCTGATGAGCATCCCCACGATGACGGTAGCCATTATTCTTTCACCCAAAGTGATGGAAGCCGCCCGGGATTACTTCGCCCGGATGAAAGAGCAGGGGGTGTTGTAGGTCGTTCAGTCATTTTCTTGACCCTTTTGTCTTGATACAAAAGGGTCGAAAAAATCAAGAAAACCCAAACTCCTCGTTTCAGGATACAAAACATCGTCTTCGACATTACCCCAAACTGAAACTCGTCAAACAGTGGGTTTTCGATAGGGCTACGAGTTTTCGGTTTTAGCTGGCTTTAACTGACGCTTGTGCTAGTTTTTATCTGGTTACGGAGCTCTGCTCCGTGACCTGATTGGTTGGGCTTCATACTTGTCATAAGATTTTGACCCGATAAGATGTTGGTAGTAGGGGCATATGGCGATACGCCCCTACGGTATGATTTGGTTGAACAGGAAGCCCTCGGTTTTGTCATTCCTGCGTAGGCAGGAATCTAATTCGTAGAATACGCCTTTGATACCGATTAAGACTCCTGTCTTCACAGGAGTGACTGTGCGGTTTGCTGTCATCCCGAGCGAGTCTGCCGGAAGGCGGATCAGGGTGACAGCCTTTTATCTGGTAACGAAGCCCCCACCCCAAAAAATCACCCCCTGATTTATTCCCAATAAATCCGTTTTTTGCTCTCCTGTCACATTATTATACCTCTTAGCATGAAACGCAGTTTTCTTCTTCTCATCGGGCTGATGCTGGGCGCATCCGTTTTAGCCCAACTCCCCTCCATCAAAGACAAAACCAAGGGATTCACTAAATCCGAAGGCTTCTTCACCTACTATCACGACGAAGCCAAAGACGAGCTCTGGCTGGAAGTCGATGCCTACAACGAAGAATTCATATACGTCACATCATTAGCCGCCGGTGTGGGCTCCAATGACATCGGGCTGGATCGAAGCCAGCTCTCCGGCACACGGATCGTATACTTTGAACGTCGGGGACCCAAGCTCTTGCTCGTACAACCCAATCTCGACTACATCGCCAAAACCGACAACGAACTGGAGCGTAAATCCGTAGCCGAAGCCTTTGCTTCGTCTGTGCTTTGGGGATTTAAAATTGAAGCCCAATCCGGATCAACCGTGCTGGTTAACATCACCGCGTTCATCATGCGCGATGCACACGGCGTAGTCAGCCGACTCCGAAACAACCGCGAAGGCTCCTATAAAGTTGATAAAACCCGATCCGCTTTATATCCCGAAGGAAGCTTCAACTTCCCAAAAAACACCGAATTTGAAGCCCTGCTCACATTCACCGGATCCAATCCGGGGCGATATGTACGCTCCGTGGTCCCCACCTCTTCCGCTATCACGGTACGGCAGCACCATTCCTTTGTGGAAGCCCCTGACGATAAGTATGAATCCCGGAAAATGGATCCCCGCTCGGGATACTTCGGCATCTCCTACCAGGATTACGGCACCCCCATCGACGAACCCCTCGTCAAACGATTTATATCCCGACACCGGCTGGAAAAGAAAAACCCCGATGCGGAAGTCAGCGAAGCGGTAGAGCCCATCGTGTACTACCTGGATAATGGTACACCGGAACCCGTTCGCAGTGCCCTGTTGGAAGGTGCACGCTGGTGGAACCAGGCCTTCGAAGCGGCTGGATACAAAGATGCCTTCCAGGTGAGAGTCCTTCCCGATGACGCCCATCCCCTCGACATCCGCTACAACGTGATCAATTGGGTGCATCGGTCAACCCGGGGATGGAGTTATGGATCGTCGGTAACCGACCCACGCACCGGGGAAATCATCAAAGGGAATGTGCTACTCGGCTCCCTTCGCGTGCGCCAGGATTTTATGATTGCGGAGGGACTACTCTCGCCCTACGCCGACGAATCAAAAGCCGATCCCCGGATGAAAGAAATGGCCCTGGCCCGCATCCGGCAGCTATCCGCCCACGAAGTAGGGCACACCCTGGGCATATCCCACAACTTTGCCTCCAGCGTAAACGGGCGGGAATCGGTGATGGACTACCCCCATCCCAAAGTAGACATTAAAAACGGAGGTTTGGATCTGAGCGATGCCTATGATGTGGGCATCGGGGAGTGGGATAAGGTGACCATCGCTTTTGGATACCAGGACTTCCCGGAAGGCACCGACGAAGATGCCGCTCTGGATGCTATTCTGGATGAAGCTCACGCCAACGGCTTGCTGTATATCTCCGATAACGATGCCCGGCCCCGCGGTGGAGCACATCCCCATGCCCATCTTTGGGATTATGGAACCGAAGTAGTGGATCAGCTTGGGCATATCATGGAAGTGCGGGAAATGGCTCTGAAGAACTTCGGAGAAAACACCATTAAAAGCGGAGAGCCCCTGGCTCTGCTCGAAGATAAGCTGGTACCTATCTACCTGTTTCACCGGTACCAGGTAGAAGGAACAGCGAAGCTTATTGGCGGACTGGATTACAACTACAAGCTGAAAGGGGACACCCAGCCCTATCCGACCACGGTGCCTAAAAAGGTGCAGGAAAAAGCCCTGAACCAGTTGCTGGCCACTCTGTCTCCGGAAGCCCTGGCTCTGCCCGAATCCATTCTGAACGTCATCCCGCCCCGCCCGAATGCCATTTCCTCCACGAGAGAATTATTCCGGGGGAACACCGGTCCTACCCTGGATGCCTTAAGCATTGCCCAGACCGGTGCATCTGTACCCTTAGGCATGATTCTGAATCCACAGCGAGCCAATCGTCTGGTGGAATACGGAGCCCGTGAAGGGAATCTGAACCTACGGGAAGTGATTACGGCACTAAACAGCGCCACCTGGGACCAGCCCATTCGTGATGATTATAAGGGTAGCATCCAGCAGGTGGTGAACCTGGAGTATGTTAAGCACCTGATTGGGTTACACGCTTCCGGCTCCTCCGGACTGTTAACGAAAGCCATTGTTCAGGATCAGCTTTCAGGTCTGATGCTGAAGCTGAACCAGGTGAATAGCCATCCCTCCCGCCTGATGGCAGCATCCATGATTCAGAACTACCTGGACAACCCCGAAGAATTTGAAGCCCCGTCCACGCCATCCGCTCCTCCGGGATCACCCATTGGCAGCGGAAGCGGGCATGCACATTTGTCCTGCGATTTTTAATCCATGAAGATCATTCCACCCCAATCCCTGCTTGAAGCGTATGCCCAGGGCATCTTCCCAATGGCCCAAAGCCGCGATGATGAAGGGGTGGATTGGTACACGGCTCCCAAACGAGGGATCATCCCCCTTTCCGAATTCCGGGTGTCGAAAAACGTAGCCCGCATCATCCGCAACAGACATTTTGAAGTACGGATCGATACCTGTTTCCGGGAAGTGATGGAAGGGTGTGCAGAACGGGAATCCACCTGGATTAACGACATCATCCTGAACTCCTACACCATACTGCACCAGCATGGGTTTGCCCATTCGGTGGAAGTGTTTAAGGACGAGCGGCTCGTTGGAGGACTCTACGGGGTAGCGCTTGGCGGGGCCTTTTTCGGTGAAAGCATGTTCAAACGGGCACCCGAAGCCGATAAAGTAGCCCTGTACTGGTGCCACCAGGTCTTAGTCCAAAACGGCTTTACCCTCTGGGATACCCAATTTTATACCGATCATTTAGGACGTTTCGGCGCCAAAGAAATAAACCAGGTGGAGTACAAGGAGTTATTGGAAGATGCGTTAGGGAGAGAGTGTGTGTTTGGGTTGGGGGGTGACACCATTTAAATTGGTTAAACACCAATGAACTCGGCGATCTGTTTCTCTTCAGTTTGGAGGTGTTGTCAATTCATATTTTTAAGCCACAATACCTCTGGATTCCGTTTCTATTAGTTCTGATAACACTTTCTGATCACTTTTTTTGATGCGTTTTAATTTACTCCCTCAAAACTCTGGTTTTTTGTCGACAAGTTGGCCATTTTTGAATGATTTCTGGCTTTATTTCATACCGTGAAATGATCGCCATGATTTAGCTTTTCTTGGATTTTGAGAAAACATCAGCCATTATTTATTAAACCATCTAAAAGAGCTTTAATAAAGTGTTCTTTCATTTCAGGAAACGGCTCACGATTTAGATTTTCTTGAACCTCCATGAGTGCCTTCTGAAGCTCATCAGTGCTTGGGTTTTTATTCGGTTCATTTTTATAAGCATGTTCAATTGAGGGGAGATACTTTTTTCGAAATAAATCCATTTTTTCCGAAAACGAATCGGCTAAAAACATTGTCATAACGTTTAGAAAGCGAACTAAAAAATACAATTCAGCCTCGTTTTG
>JBCBST010000147.1:0-6851 GCA_039819115.1 Bacteroidota bacterium | reverse complement strand
GCAAAGTGCATAAAAACGATGCTGAAGAGCTAATTTCTGAAGTTCGCACCTGGTTTTCTGAATGTGGGCGATCCAATGTTATAAGTCCAACTACGATATGGAATGATTACAATAAGTTTTATGCAGATTTATATCTGGAATGCACTGGCAAGGGGTTTAGTCAAGCAGATATAGAAAGACTTCCTGTACCAGAATTCATAAGCGCGATTAGTGACTGGAATCTTCTGTATTGAAGATTCTCAATTGCTCTGTTTCCTCTGGTTATCCTTCTTCTTCAAATGCTCTGTGATTGAATTAGAGGTTTTGAGTACACCAGAAGCATTCCCAATCAATTTCGCCTTATTGCCAACCTCATCAAGTATGTTGGTTAAATTAACCTCTGCCCGGGCTGGTTCTGGAAATGAACCCCCACCCTGATCCTGAACAAGCGTTAGTTCATTTCAGTATTTCGGATAGTATAGGTTACCCCAATCTCTTCCTGCTTTTCTGCTTTGCTTCCCCTAATTTCAACCTCTTAGTTTCTCTACCATTTCAGCACCCGTTTCATTTATGCCGTCCAAAAAACAAACCCCGTTAATGAGCCAGTATCAGGAGATTAAAGATGCACATCCTGGTACCATTTTGTTATTTCGGGTGGGCGATTTCTATGAAACGTTTTCTGATGATGCCATCCTGGTGAGCAAGGAACTAGGCATTACCCTGACCAAGCGAAACAATGGGGGCGATCAAACTCCGCTGGCCGGCTTTCCTTTTCATGCGTTGGATTCCTATCTGCCCAAACTCGTAAAAAAGGGCTACAAAGTAGCGGTATGTGATCAAACCGAAGATCCTGCTGAGGCTAAAAAAGCAGGACGTAAAATTGTGGAACGGGAAGTCACCGAGATTACCACACCGGGTGTCACCCTTTCGGATCAACTCCTGGAGCATAAACGGAACAACTACATTGTTTCTTTGGTCTGGACCAAAGATCGAATCGGAGCCTCATTTTCGGATATCTCAACCGGTGAATTTGCCCTTACCGAAGTTTCTGAATCCGAGTTGAATACACTCCTCACAGCACTACAACCTTCAGAAATGCTGGTTTCTTCCGGAATGAAGAATAAGCTGGGGCAGTCGTTTATGGGGTATAACATTTCCTACATCGATGATTGGGTGTATGAAGGAGACTATGCCTACAACTTACTGACGGATCACTTCAAGGTGCATTCACTCAAAGGGTTTGGGGTCGAGGAATTAAAAACCGCCCATCGTGCGGCCGGTGCGCTCATGCACTATATGCAGGAAACGCAGAAAGCCTATTTACGGCATCTGAGACGTTTATATGCCTATGAGAGTAGTGAGTTCATGGCTCTCGATGCTGCTACCAAGCGCAACCTGGAACTCATCACCAGCATACAGGAAGGTGGAACAGAGGGCACGCTTATATCCATTATGGATAATACGTGTACGGCCATGGGAGGACGGTTACTCCGGCGGTGGATTATGCGTCCTCTTAAACGGCTCACTCACATCCAAAGACGTCTGGATGCGGTAGAGAAACTGCACGGATTACATCAGCCCCGGCAGGTTTTACGGGAAGAACTGGAACAGGTAGGCGATATGGAGCGCCTGATTTCCCGGATTGCAGTAGGGAGGTGCAATGCCCGTGACCTGGTTCAGCTTAAGCTGTCGCTCATCCAGATTCCGCGTATCAAAACACAGTTTGCCTCGGTAGAAGATGTATTGCTACAAGAAATTGCTAAGCGACTACGATTAATGGTCGAACTTCAGGAGCGTATACAGGCTACTCTGAATGATGAAGTGCCCGCAACCATCCGGGATGGAAATATGATCAGGGATGGATTCAATGCAGAACTGGACGAATTGCGGGATATAGCCCGGAACGGGAAGCAATACATTGCCAAGATAAAAGACCAGCTATCCGTGGAGTCGGGTATTCCATCCCTGAAGATCGGCTACAACAAGGTGTTTGGTTATTATATCGAAGTGACCAACGCACACAAGGATAAAGTACCCGAGCATTTTATTCGCAAGCAAACGCTGGTTAATGCTGAACGCTACATCACACCCGAGCTAAAAGAGATTGAAGAGAAAGTGCTGTCTGCTGAAGACCGCTCCAAGATGCTCGAATACCAGATTTTTGAAGAATTACGACTGTATGTGGCCGAGTATGCAGATGATATCCAGCAAATCGCATATGGCATTGCTCAAATCGATGTGTTGCAGAGTTTCGCCGAAGTAGCGGTACGACATTCGTATTGCAAACCGGAAGTGAGGGATGATGAACGCATCTCCATCCAAAAAGGGCGGCATCCGGTGGTGGAGCAATCCCTTCCATTGGGCGAGCCTTTCATTCCCAACGATATTGAGCTGGACAACTCGGATAATCAGGTGTTGGTGATCACCGGACCAAACATGGCAGGGAAAAGCATCATCCTCCGCCAAACCGGGCTCATTGTATTATTAGCCCAGGTGGGTAGTTTCGTGCCGGCTGAGAAGGCCTACATTGGGATGGTCGACAAGATTTTTACCCGGGTCGGCGCATCCGATAACCTGGCAGCCGGGGAAAGTACGTTTTTGGTTGAGATGAATGAGGCGGCCAATATCCTCAATAATGCCACTCCAAAATCCCTCATCCTCCTTGATGAAGTAGGGCGGGGCACCAGTACCTTTGACGGGTTAAGTATTGCCTGGTCGCTGGCCGAGTATCTGCACAATCATGCTCCCGTTGCGGCAAAAACGCTATTCGCCACCCACTATCACGAATTAAATGAGTTGGAGGCTCTGTACGACCGGATTAAAAATTACAACGTACAGGTTAAGGAACACGACGGAAAAGTGATCTTTCTGCGAAAGCTGGTTCGGGGTGGAGCGGATCACAGTTATGGGATACAGGTTGCCAGCATGGCGGGACTACCGGAGATCGTCATCAACCGTGCAAAAGAAATTTTAGGCAATCTGGAGAATCACAGCCTGGACATCACCAATACCAACGGGACCATTGAGGAGACCGCAAAAGTGAAAAAAGCAGCATCCGTATCGATGGCATCCCAGCTGGAACCCCAGGATCCCATCCAGCAAATGTCCTTATTCTCCGGGACCATCGATCCGAAGGTGGAAACGGTTATCAACAAGCTGGAAGCTTTTGACCCCAACCGGAGTACACCCATTGAAGCGCTCTTACTCCTTACCGAATTAAAACGCCTGGTGAATTAAGACCGGGTTTTAGGTGATTATGTCGTAATTAATGGCCATACTGCATCGCGCCTAAACAGGGCCCTTCATGAAAAACTCTTCCAAACATATCGCTGATCGGATTCGCCTCATGATCTCCACCAAGCAATTCCAGGTTGGTGAACTCCTGCCTTCCACCCGGGAATTAGGTCAGCAGCTGGAGGTGAGTTTCCACACCGTTCGTAAGGCGTATCATATGTTAGCCGGAGAAGGATTGATTTCCGGCGAACAAGGCCGGGGGTTTGTGGTGAACCGCCAAACGCCCATGCTGGATAAATCAGACCGGTTGGAAAAAGGGGGAGAGAAAGTTCAGTTGCTCATCGAAGAACTGGTCGGATATGGACTGGATGACTCCGAAATAGAGCTGTTATTCCAGGAACAACTCGACTTCATGGACTGGCCCGATCGCATTCAAACGAGTGCCAGCGTGGGTATTAATGCGGAATTCGGGGCTATGGTTGCGGATGCCATCAAACAGCAGGTCGGGGTAAAAAGTAAGGTGCTCACGGTTCAGGACTATGAGCAGGCCGCCAAATTTGATGCCCTTTTTGTGCCCATTCAGCATTTGAATGAATTCAGAAGTCTGCAGGAAACGCTCCGGATCATTCCCATTATCTGTTACTTTGAACCGGAAGCCTTGTTATCCCTCGTGGATCGTGCCGTCATGGATACCATCGGGCTGGTTACCGCCACCGAAGATACCATACCCATTCTCATCAGCCAGTTGAAGCAGTCGGTTCAGTTTTCCGGCTCTTTTGTGGCCGGCGCCACCTATGGAAAATCACTGCCTCTATTTGTGCGAGAAGCCGATTTGATCATGTATACCGCCCAAAGTGCCCGTTTGGTAGAGCAGAAAATACCCCCGAAAAACCGTCTTCGATTGCAATATGTGCTGGCTGAACGCAGTGCCGAAATGATCCGCTCCGAACTGTGGGATCAGTAGCGAAACGGTATAACTCTTAATACAAAACACACGATTGTTGCACATCTCTGATTTAATAGAACAAGCAAGAGAGGCCATCCACTTCGAGATCGAGGCGGTACGCGAAAAACCTTCCTCCGAAGTATTGTTCAATGGAGTATTGGATAAACGGGGCAAGCATTGGGTGTATCAGTTTGAGACCAATAACCAGGGACTTCGTTTTGCGGAGGAAATCCGGGCCCGGTTGTCGATGACCGATCAGTTCAAGGTGGAATCGGTGGAGATGAAAGAAGGAAAAGTGTGGCTGGAATTTCCAAAAGACTTTGGCAAAGACATTGAAGAGGTGATGCTGGAGTGGGAGAACGATTTTGTGCTTCGGAAGATGGAAGAGCAGCTGGCTATGCTGGAAGATCACTGGGAGGAGTATCCTCAGCTCGATGCCTTACTTGAGCCTGCTGAACATGTGAAAGAAGCGGAACTGGCCCAGCTTCCAAAAATGGATACCTACCGAAACCGGGCTCAGCAAAGCGCCATCGAGAAATCGATGATTAATAACATTCTCTATGTTTGGGGTCCGCCTGGTACCGGTAAAACCGCCACGCTGGGGTATATCATGGCCAACTACCTGGTTCAGGGCAAAAAAGTGTTATTCGTATCCAATACCAATCGTGCGGTAGACGTAGGGGTGTTGAATGTGATGGATGCCCTGTACGAAATCCAGCCCTCGTTCGACTTACAGGCCTGCACCCGCTTTGGAGATGCGGCCTTAAACGACCCACGGCTTGAACCTATTTTGTTTTCCGAGCAAACTAAGCTTAAACTGGACTCCCGAAAGGCCGAAGCTGTGTCTCTAAGCACCACGCTTGAACAGTTTAAAAGCTTACAGGCGAAGCTGGATGAAATGGAACGGGATGGGGAAGCCATTCCGGAGTCCCTGGATTTGCAGGTGCAGTTACTCGGTGAGAAAGTGGATCGGGAGGGAGGAGTACAGGAACTGGAAGATAAAATCGATAAGCTGCTGAGTATTAACGAACGCTGGGAGCTCAAACGAAAGCAGCTGGTTGCCACCACCATGGCCAAAGTATGTACCTCCGAATTGTTCTATAATCTCAGATACGATGCCGTTGTGGTGGATGAGGCTTCCATGGCGGGATTGCCGTTTATGTTGCTGATGGCGTCCAGAAGCGATCGTCATTTGGTAGTGGTAGGTGATCCTATGCAGCTGCCTCCCATAGCCTTAGCGAAGGAGAAAGACGCGCGGGAATTCCTGGAGCGGGATATCTTTACCTATGTGTCGGGGGCGTTTCAAACCAAAGCGTTGTTTGAATGGCACGATCAGCACCCCGAGTTCACCTGCTTTTTTGATACCCAATATCGACTGAATTCCGATTTAGCGGGTGTGATCAGCTCCGTTTTTTATGATGGGCGATTAAAATCCCACCCTAATAAACAAACCGATGGTAAAGCCTCGGTTGCCCTGGTGGATTCGAACAAATATCACCCTATTCTTGAGCCCGAGAAAAGTGAGTATGGGTTTAAACCGGTAAACCAGGTCCATCAGCGCCTGATCGAAGAAAGTATCCGGAAGCTGATACGTAAGTACCATCCCGACGACATCGGTGTGATCGTGCCTTTTCGCAATAGCGTGTACAAAGTGCGCCAGCAGTTAACAGCAGCCGGATTTAAGCAGGTAGAGGTAGGAACCATACACACCTTCCAGGGAAGGGAGAAATCGGTGATTATCTTTGATACCATCATGACGGGTGAACAGGACGGGGGTCGCAAACGACATTATTCCGTTCGTCCTTTTGATGAAACCAAGAACGGGTTATCGGTCCCACGGCTGCTTAATGTGGCGTTTTCCAGGAGTAAGGAGTTATTGGTCATCATAGCTGATATGGAACATATCAACCGGATGTATGGAGGAAAGTTTCTGGGAAGGCTGCTTACCTCCATCCAGGACATTTCCCTGTAGCGCCTTTGGGAGCAGGTACGAAGTGGATGAACCCGGTTAAATACGACCGGGACTAAAAAAAGGTTGAATTCAATACGGTGCTACCCGTATATTTATAGTCCGTTCAAAAAACCGAATGCGAGAATAGCTCAGTTGGTAGAGCACAACCTTGCCAAGGTTGGGGTCGCGAGTTCGAGTCTCGTTTCTCGCTCATTTCAAAGGCTTCTAAGTGTACTTAGGAGCCTTTTTTTATGTACAGAAATATGCACCAGGTCTATATCATTTATAGCTCTTCTAAAGACCGGTACTATGTCGGGTCAACTTCTGTGGGTGTTCAACTTCGAGTAGACCGACATAACGAGGGATGGACTAAATCCACAAGGTCCGGCATTCCCTGGGAGTTGAAATACATTAAGAGTTTTGATGTTAAAACAGCAGCATTGAAGTATGAGCTATTTTTAAAGAGACAGAAGAGCAGACCGTTTTTAGAAAAACTGATTACGTCAGAAGAAAATGAACTCAGTTGGTAGAGTATCCGCCGGCTGGCGGACCAAGGTTGGGGTCGTCCCCCCGAATGCTCGGGGGGAAGTCTCGTTTCTCGCTCATAGCTAAAGGGTTTTAGATAATATTCTAAAACCCTTTTATATTTTCTGTAATGCAGAAACACCAGGTCTATATCATTTATAGCTCTTCTAAAGACCGGTACTATGTCGGGTCAACTTCTGTGGGTGTTCAACTTCG
>JBCBST010000146.1:0-7066 GCA_039819115.1 Bacteroidota bacterium | reverse complement strand
TGGTTGTGCGTTACCTCGTATCGGAAGCTTCCGATACGAGGTAACGCACAACCAACGCTACTCGAGTTATTTGGATTTGTTTGAGCTCGATATTGTGGATACCAATCCATCCAGTGAGTTTCTCGATGCGTTAATTGATGAATTCGGAGCCGGTTCACTGGAACTACAACGTGTACTTCAGGACTTCGATCCTCAGATTTCATCCACCATTAGATACAGCTTTCGAAGCCAACGCACGGATCTGATTAAACGAAATTATGGATACTTCAGTGAGTACTCGCTGGCCATCGGGGGGAATATACCCTATGCCTTCGACCGATTCATCGTAACCCCGGATACCCTGGAAGGCAATCTTCCCTCATTGTTCAATATCAGCGATAACACCCTTGCCTACAGCCGGTTTTTCAAGGTTACAGCAGACTACCGTAAATACGTCCCCATTTCTAATTCGTCGGTGTTTTCCTGGCGGGTATACGCCGGATTGGCTCAACCCTTTGGGGGTTCAACCTTCATCCCTCTTAACCGGAGATTCTTTGCCGGAGGTAGTAATGACATCCGTGGATGGGCTCCGTTCCAGCTAGGCCCCGGGAGTATTGCAGCGAACGAAGTACGAATTAACGGGGGCGAGATAAAGCTGGCCGCATTTACAGAGACGCGACAAATTATGTTTAGGAATCTTTTTGGAGCCGACTGGCATGGGGCGTGGTATGTTGATGCAGGAAACATCTGGTATGGTCCCAGTAACGACTTCAGAAATGTAGATGACCGGGAGGGTGTGGAATTGGGAAGATTTAAAATAGACGAGTTTTATCGACAAATTGCTGTGGGTAGCGGACTCGGTCTGCGTCTGGATTGGCAGTATATTATTGCCCGATTCGATTTTACCTTCAGAGCCCACGATTTGGAAGTTGGCTGGTTTAACAACCGAAGAGTATATTTCAGCTTTGGAATTGGACACTCTTTTTAAGACCCCGGTACGATGGAGAAATTAAAACGACTTAAAAAACAAGCTAATATCGTGTTTAACTCACGATTCCTGAAAAATCTGTCTCCTGCCGAGCGCTATGAGTTTCTGCAACTATGCCATCGCAGAACCTATAAAGAAGGGGAATTCGTCTTTTATCGTAACGACCCCGGAACCGGTATGTACTTCATCGAAGATGGACGCATAAAACTTACTACTTCAATTACCGACGAGGACGAAAGCAGCGAACTTGGTTTTGAACTGAGCTGCCCGGATAGTTTTGGTGCGCTTTCCATTGGTTACGATCTCCGAAGAAAAGCATCTGCTAAATGCCTGGTTGACTCCACCTTGTTGGGGTTTTTTAAGCCAGATTTTGAAGTGCTTAAAAACCGCCATCCTCAAATTGCCGTTAAATTTCTGCAAACCCTTTCCAATATTGCCCTTCGGCAGCTGGAACAAGCCAATAAAAAAATTATGGAGCTGGCTGACGAATCCACCGCTCTCTCCATACAATTCGACGCCTACTACGAGGATATAAATGAGGAAGGCGGAGACTAACTGATGGGGCTGAAAAAAGGCGAGGAAGTAACCCTCAAGATTGAAAAGGCAGCGTTTAAAGGCAAAGGACTTGGCTTTGTGGATGGTCTTGCCGTCTTTGTTCCAAATACGGCACCTGGCGATATGGTCAAAGCACGTATTCTGAATCGCAAAAAGAACCACAGAGATGCAAAACTCCTTGAGCTGCTGGAACCGAGCCCTCATCGGATTACTCCAAAATGTATGCACGCAAGTGTGTGTGGAGGGTGTAGCTGGCAACATCTTCCCTACGAACAGCAACTGGCATTCAAAACAGAACAAGTCAGAGATCATGTTCAACGCATTGGTGGACTCACCGATGTTCCTGTACGTGATGCCATAGGGTGCGACTCGGATTTTTATTACCGGAATAAAATGGAGTATAGCGTCAGTAACCGAAGATGGCTGACCGACGAAGAAATAAACCGTGATACGTTTGTGGATGATGCAGGGTTTGCAGCTGGCTTACATGCGCCCGGTCGGTTTGATAAAATATTGAATCTGCAGGAGTGTCATTTACAAACGTCCGAAAGCTTCGAAATTCTGGACTTTCTCCGGGACTATTGTACCCAAAAAGGCATTGAACCTTTTGACCACATGCAACAGACCGGTTATCTCCGGCATGTGATGATCCGAAATTCATACCATACCGACGATTTTATGGTGAATCTGGTCACATTCAGGGATGATGCGAAGATCATGCAACACCTTAAGAACGTGCTACTAACCGAATTCCCGTTCATAACCACGATTATCAACAATGTAAACGATACCAAAAGCCCAACTTCTGTGGGGCGAATTGAACATGTTGTATTCGGTCCGGGTTATATCGTGGATCGTATCGGCGAATACGAATTTAAGATTCACCCCAACGCTTTCTTTCAGACGAATACAGCTCAGGCCGAACGCCTCTATTCCGTTGCACGCGATTATGCAGACCTGAAACAGGGAGATGTGGTCTACGATTTATATTGCGGTGTGGGAACACTAAGCCTCTTTATGAGCAGCAAAGCCAAATCCGTACTGGGAATAGAACTGGTCGATGTTGCCGTGGAAAATGCACGGTTTAATGCCAGCCAGAATAACGTAGAGAATGCATCCTTCATTAAAGGAGATATGCGTGAGGTATTCACCATGGAAATGGTACAGGAATTCGGGGCTCCCGATGTATTAATTACCGATCCGCCCCGGGCAGGTATGCACCCCGATGTGGTACAACGTTTGTGCGATCTTAAAGTACCCCGCATGGTGTATGTGAGCTGCAACTCCAGCACAATGGCGCGCGATTTAAAAGAACTGGCCGAAGTATATCACATTACTGAGGTACAACCTGTAGATATGTTTCCTCAAACATATCATATCGAGTCGGTTGCGAAGTTACGTCTCAAATCGTAAAGTACTGGTAGCGAAACCGTTACCGTATGGCTCACATATCCGACGACCCCATTACATTTCATCGAATCCGCCCCAGAATCCGGTTCCATAAGGAATGGAGTTGTTCAACAATCACTGCGTCTATACAGCAGCACCTGGACGATCCGGAGAGCCCTTGTCGAGGTACGGTAATACCACATTTTGCTACGATTTACCCTCCAAAAGAGGATCAGCATTTCTGGTCACCCCAGCTCACGATAACCTTGAAAGAAGAACGAGACGGTACCCTGATTCGAGGTTTGTATGGGCCCAAACCCTCCATTTGGACGATGTATGTATTTTTTTATTCTCTGATCGGATTCATAAGCATGATCGTAGCTATGATCGGGTTTTCGCTGTATTCACTTGGTAACCCGGCCCCTATTTTATGGTTGCTTCCCATTCTGATTTTGGTATTCCTCAGTTTATATATAACTGCTTACTTCGGCCAAAAACTGGGGCACAAACAAATCATTATTCTTCACCGCTTCTTTGAACAATGCTTAGGTCAGCCTATCGATCTGGTTTAACTTGATTTGTCCGTTTATGATGGGAAAAGCAGACCAACGGCAGAAAAAAAGGAATGAGTGGTCTGTTTTCCTTTCCCGTTATGCCGAAGTTGATCACTAAAAAACAAACGATGTCAAAAACTGTACTTCTCACGGGAGTAACCGGCTTCCTAGGTTCCCATACCGCTATTCAGCTACTTGAAAAAGGCTATCAAGTAACAGGTACGCTCAGATCTATGAACCGTGCCGACTCCATCAGGGCTGTCATCGCTAAACATACTTCGCATGTTGACCAATTAACCTTTGTTGAAGCCGATTTACTGGATCGGGAAATATGGAAGAAGCTCATGAGCGGGGTAACTTATGTTCAGCATATCGCATCTCCCTTTCCAAGAACTATGCCCAAAAACGACGACGAGCTTATTGAACCAGCCATACAAGGCACCCTTTCGGTGCTACAAGCTGCGGCCGATCAGGGAGTTAAACGGGTAGTCTTAACCTCTTCTACCGGTGCCGTGGTATACGGCAAAGAAAAGTCAGAGCGAGGTGGCGTGTATAGCGAGCAAGACTGGACCAATACGGATCAATCGGATGATGTAACCCCGTACTTCAAGAGTAAAACTCTGGCCGAAAAAGCAGCCTGGTCGTTTATTGATGAACAGACGCATAGCCTGGAACTGGCCACCGTCTGTCCGGGTGCAATACTTGGTCCGGTATTGGAATCCGATTTTGGTACATCTGCTAATATTGTTATTAAATGCATGGATGGTAGTATACCTGCCCTACCTGATATCGGATTTGATATGGTGGACGTTCGTTCAGTGGCCGAACTACTCATTCTGGCTATGGATCGTCCGGAAGCTGCAAATCAACGATTTATTGGCACAAATGGCTATTACTCATTCAAAGAAGTCGCCGGTATTTTAAAAGCTCACTTTCCTGATCGAAAAATCCCTCAGCGTGTTTTGCCAAATTTTATGGTCCGTCTCATCTCCAATTTTGATGCCACCCTTAAACCCATTCTTATCGACCTGAGTGTTGAACGGGAAGCACCCGCTTCTAAAGCAAAAAACGTGCTGGGTTGGAAACCCATCGATAATGAACAAGCTGTACTGGCCTGTGCAAAAAGTGCGCTCGAACTTGGCCTGATCAAATAACACCCAGTTTTAACCCGGGACAATCGTTTAATTCTTTAACATCAAATTATTGATGTTTTGTCCTTGAAATAGCGTTCTTCAATAGTGTTAATCAAATGGTTAAAATTGAAGAAAACGACGGTTACGCCTCTCTTTTTTTTACTAATTCCACTGTGGGTTTCGGCACAAAACCCGGATACTGTTCAGGTTAAAATACAGAGCGAGAGCGTGCTGCTTTTACATGGGAAAACCAATATTAATCAGTTCTCCTGCAGGCTGAACCAAAGTTTTGAGAACGAAGTATTTCCAATCGCACTTACCCGGTCCGACTCCATCCTTACATTGGAAAACGCCCGGTTAGACCTGGAGACGGCTTCATTCAATTGCGGTCGCCGAAAAATAACAAAAGACTTCATATCTACGCTAAAAGCAAACGATCACCCACATATCAAATTGGAGTTTGGAAGAGCCTGGTTCATCTATGAAGAAACACCTAAGGGCTTAATCCCCATGTTGAAAGCAATCATAGAAATCACTATCGGCACTATAAAGAAGCAGTATACCGTACCGGTGTCTGAATTGGATTTAGAGGGTGAGGTGCTTTCTTTTTCGGGAGAACAGGTAGTTTCCATGAATGATTATGAATTGGTTCCCCCCTCTCCTATGATGGGTTTAATAAAAGTGCGGGATGAAATAAGTGTACAGTTCACGTTATTTATCAAAATGATGAACTAAAAAAGGCAGACGGGAAACCCATCTGCCTTGACACTGCTTGTTATATCGGGCTACTCTTAGAAGCTGATTACTGCTTCAAGTACAAAACCGTCAAATTCGGCACCTTGCAACTTTGAGTTATCAAAACCATCTCCATCATAACTGGATATGACATACTCAAACTTGGCAAGCACATTTCGGGTTAAGAACCAGCCACCACCCAGGTTTATACGTGTAATTTCCTGTGTACCGGCATCATCGGCTTGTTCACCGGTAACAAAATTATACCGTCCACCCAGATATACCTTCTCAGCCTCTCCAAAACGATACAAGAATTCTGCACCTAACTGGGTGAAACCACCGCCTACATCGTCATTCCCATTTTGAGTATTCTCAAATACACCGAAAAACTCAGCACCTTTATATTTCACAAATGGGTTCAACTGAAATGCGGTCTGGTATGGAAAAAGAGGATCGAAACGGGGATCAAAATCGCTCACCCTTTCATCACTTACGCCTTCTAATACATTGTAGTAGCGGCCTCCGGCACGGTCACCACCGTACAGGTAGTCGCGGGTTCCGCCATCGGTACTGGAATAGAACGACCCGGTAACCCGGACCCGTAGATCGTCATCAATCTGACTGTCATAACCCAGTTTACCGAACATAGAGAATCCATCATCTCCGGGAACAGGGGCCTGATTCAGACGGCCATTAGAAATACCAACTACGCCCAGGAAATCGCCCGGAAACACGCTGAATTCAGCAAATGGCTCGGTAGAAAACGAATCCATAATGTAGTTTCCTACAAAAGGATTAAAGATGGACCGGGCATTATCGGATCTTCTGAAATGCGTATCTCCGTAGTTGATTTCGTCCATTCCAAATCGGAAACGGGCTATTTCCATAAATTCACTCAAAAAACCTTCCTGCACAAAATCGAGTTTATCGATCTGGAAATACCCCCCTTTTACCCATGCTTCAGCATGGTGGCGCGACGAGAGATAGGTGCGAAGATGCATGCGTAATCCATCTTCAATCTGTACATCGAAGTTCAGGTTAGCGGTTGGGAGCGCGAAATTATTCTGGAGCTCAACGAACTCGTTGGCTGCAAAATCATTGCTTTGGCTTAACCCCTGGAACTGAATCGAAAAATCTCCTCCGGTACGTACATACAGGCCTTTGAATTCTACATCTGTTGTTTTGGGGGCCTCAAATACATTAATTCCGCGCTGATCGGGTAAACGGAAGTATTGTAAATCATCCCGCCCTACATTAAGGCTTTGGGCGAGTAGCGATTCGCTTACACTCAGGCAAGCGAATAGTACAATTGCGATTAGTTTGACTGGTCTTTTCATCACTGCATCCTCTTATAGTTATTGTTGGTTGAAATACGCTTTAAACTCAATCTGGACATCGTCGCCCGTCTTAAGGCGACCCAGGAGTGCTTTGGGTGGGTTTATGTTAAAATCAGTCATTTTTAAAGACTGAATTCCTTCGATTTCGATGTATGTATCATCCAATACCCTGTAGGCTACGTGCCATTCTTTTTGAACGGGGTTTCCTGCTACGGTAACCGTGCCGACTGCAAAAATAGAGTCGGGTGTAATACGCTCTATTTCATCGAGATTGAATGTGATAGACGGGTGGTCCTTCTCTTTTAAGGCTTTGCGTGTGTTTTTATCCATCTGCCGTTTACCGCTTTTAATTCCTTTCACAACCATGGACATAGAAAGTGCTCCTACACCTTCTAA
>JBCBST010000145.1:0-7209 GCA_039819115.1 Bacteroidota bacterium | reverse complement strand
GCTATTCTTATCGTGGAAGCTTTACTTGATTTCATATCAGATCTTTTAAACCTGGGTCGGTTAAAGGAAGAGCTTCCACGATAAGAATAGCTAAAATCAGGATTGCAAATTCATTCATAGGTTCGAACACCGTGTATGTGAGAAGTAGTTGCAGGTGGTGAAGGACGATAAAGTACGGAATTAATGATAAGTGTGATTATACCCACCTATAACGAAGAACCAGCCATTGGCTCTCTTTTACAACATCTCCGAAAGATCATGAAAGATCGGTTAATGGAGGTGATTGTAGTTGATAGTGGCAGTGAAGACGCAACCGTTACGGAAGCGAAACGAAACGGGGCTCGTGTGGTTCACTCCACACAAAAAGGAAGAGCTCTGCAAATGAATGAAGGTGCGAAGGTGGCCAAAGGAAGGGTGCTTTACTTTCTACATGCCGACACATTCCCCCCCGAAACGGTATATGCCGATATTTGCACAAGTATACAAGCAGGGTATAAGGCTGGGTGCTTTCAGTTGGCCTTCGATTGGGATCATTCATTACTGAAGGCTTTTGCCTGGTGTACACGATTGGATTGGGATGTATTTCGGTTTGGTGACCAGAGTTTGTTTATTGAGGCTTCATTATTCAAAAATATTGGTGGGTTCGACACCACTTTGACCGTTATGGAAGACCAGGAAGTCGTTCGGCGTATAAAAAAGCGGGCATCGTTCACAGTGTGTCAAAACAAGGTGATAACCTCCGCCCGAAAGTATAAAATGATGGGAGTATTACGTCTTCAGCTTATCTTCACTGTTATTGTAGCCTTGTACTATGCTGGTGTTTCTCAGTCTGTGATCGTACATTTTTATTGGAGTCAATTGAAGCAGTTCAGTTGTTATGATACTGTTAAGGAAGTATAGGATTCCTTTATCAGCAAAAAGTTCTCCTTAACTTCAGAGGCTTACTTAATCAGGGTTCATTGAGACTACTAGTACTACTATCAGCTTTTCTTTTCACTGCACTACCAGCATACGCACAGCCACCATTTGAACGTATTGAGACGGATGCAGGAATTCTCGGGCTCTCCTTAACGAATTACGGAACCATCGGTAAACCAGATGTGCGAAACAATCCGGAAGGCGGTTCCAGCATGCGGTACCCGGTTGATACCGGAACAGAACATTTGTTTGAGGCCGGCTTATGGTTAGGAGCTGTCTTTAACAACTCCGCCATTCGTGTTTCAACGGCTGCTGTTACCGCTGCTGGTGGATATGCCAGAGGTGCTGCTGGCTTTGAGTTCACTGCAAACTCACCAATTTCGCAACGAGCCAGCGATCCCGGGAATGAGTTCTTCTCTCCTTTTGCGGTGAGTGAACAAGACATTATTGCAGAATTCACCGATCAAAGACAGGTAGTGAATAATGTTCCTATAAGCGGACATGATACCCCATTATTTGCTGATGTTAGAATGGAGAGCTACAACTGGAGCTTCCCCTTCACGGAGAACTTCAGCATCATTAGATATGACATTACCAATAACTCGGAACTGTATGACGCCCCTGCTGACTGGGATAGCATCTTTGTAGGCATGTATTGTAATCTGGTTGTTAGGAATGTGAACACCACCGTTGAAACAGGTACAGATTTCTTTAATAAAAATGGGCTGGGGTATATCGATTCGTTGTACACAACGTATGTATTCGATGCCGGTTCGGGTGATAACCCCTCTATCAATACATATGCAGGATTGAGTATTATCGGCGCTGAATATAATGGAGAGTACTTTCATCCTTCCAACGCAGAGTATTTAGAATCAATTGGATTACGAGCTCCATTTGTAGACCCGAGTTATTGGTTATTCTCTGCTGGTGCGGGTATATACGGAGGACTCGGAAATGGTATTGCCAATGACGAGGAGCGTTATCGTAGAATGTCTTCATTGTTTCCCCTGGATGAACTTAACGGATCAACAACCGCCAGAGAGCAGCTAAGAACAGATGGACAACAGGCGAATGGAAATTACATAGCGATGCTTTCCATTGGTCCATTCCCAAAAGTCAGGCCCGGTGAGACGATATCGGTGTATTACGCATATTCTGCGTCACTAAAACCGGATCAGTTTCAGGATTTAATTGGCAAAAGAGTAGATAATGAAGAATCCCAGGTTGAGCTGGTAAACACAGTTAACTCCATTAACCGGGTATTCCAGGGAGAAGACAGAAATAACAATGGTGTGTTGGATGAAGGCGAAGATTCTGATGGAAATGGAGAGCTAACCCGATACCTATTCCCGACACCACCGGATGACCCCAACCTTAGAATAGAATTAGAAGCAGGAAAAGCTGTTCTGTATTGGGATAAAGCTGCTGAGCGTTCAGTAGATCGTGTTTCCGGAGAACAGGACTTTGAGGGGTACAGGGTATATCGTTCGGAATTAGGAGAAGATTTAAATCCCCAGGCACGATTAATCCGCGAATTTGATACTGACGGTAATGATGTTGGTTTCAATACAGGATTCAGCGAAATCGAACTTGAGACACCGGTTACATTTGAAGGAGATACAACCACCTATTATTACGCATTTGAGATCAATGATTTATTAAGCGGTTGGCAGTATGAACTTTCCGTTACTGCTTTCGACAATGGAAGCGATGTTTTTGAAATTGAATCACTGGAAACAAGCCCTAACGTAAATGGTGTACGGGTGTTTCCGGGAACTCCTGTTAATGCCAATTTTGGCAGCGATTCCGATGAATTCAAAGTTGGTGTCTACCCAAACCCATATCGAATAAATGCAGCCTGGGATGGTAATCTGGAGAATGAACGAAAACTGAATTTCTATAATCTGCCAGCGAAGGCGGAGGTTAAGATTTACAGTATTTCCGGAGATATAATCGCTTCATTTGAACACGATTCAGATACTTATCAGGGAGAGGGAGGATGGTATAATAGTTTTAGTAGTGAGCCAAGACTGCTAGCTGGTGGCGAGCATTCATGGGACATTCAGTCCAATGCGAATCAGATCTTAACTTCAGGGTTATACCTCTATTCAGTTAGAGATCTTTCATCAGGGGAAGTACAAACTGGTAAACTAGTAATCATCAAATAACACTTAATAACCTAAGCAATTATGAAAAAAACGTTACTACTTGGTTTGATTGCAGTATTTGGATTTATTTCCGTTGCTGTTCAGGCCCAAACTGATCCCGATACCGTTACGGTGCGGGAGTTGAATGAGTCAGGCAATGTTGCTGATTCGCCTGATTTAGCGTCATTTAGAGATTCGCTGAACGCAAGTCCATTTGCGGGACAGGAAGTCGTTTTTACGGCCGTTGTTGTATCTAATCCACGTAGCTCCGGGCTGGCAAACACCACGCTAGACGGTGACGATGTAGTAGACATCAGCCGGATTCACATCTTTGTTATCGATACCACTGCAAACTCTGCAGGAAGAGATGGAATGTCTATCCAGTTAGTTGAAAGTGACGATACAATTTGGAGAGCATTGTCTGAACTGCGACGTGGCTCTGTAATTACAGTAAATGCTGAATACTCGTTCTTCAACGCTGAATCTCAACTTGGAGTAAACTCTTTCGAGGAAATCGGAACCGTGCAGGCTGATTATCCGGAATTAGCTGACCTTCTAAACCCGCGTGAAGTTAGTCTTTCTGAACTCAATACGGTTGACGGTGAAGGAAACATCGTGATCAACAAAGCTAACTACGCCAAATACAACCAGGAATATGTTACTATTAGCAATGCTGTTGTAAGTAATGTTTCTCTGGGTGGAAGACCAAACTGGGCCCTGAACGCTGATGGTTCAACGATTTATGCGTATGATACTTCTCTTCGTGTAAGAAATGACCGTGCAGACTATTTCCCTGGTTTCAATAATCGTCAGGGAGAAGATGGCGATTTCGTTCCTCCTGCGCCGGGCGCTGTTGTGAATGTGAGCGGTTTTATTGGAATTGCTGGTAACGGGGATGATCCTGATGGAAGAACTCCGGATGATCAAACTGTATTCGGTATTCGTCCTTTTGAAGACGGCGTGCTTTGGTTGAACGGTCAGCGATTTGTGAATGGCGAAGGCGGTTTCTCATGGCCAAATGACATCACTCTGCTTGGTTCTCCGCCTTTGTTCTCAAACGTAGCTCAGTCTGACTCTTCTGTAACCCCAGAAGAAACCGTTGACATTACGGCAACCGTTGTCGGTTTCGAAGGAAACACCGTACAAGAAGTGAAGCTATTCTACACGGCTTTAGGTGTTACCGACTCTGTAACTATGACAGCAAATGCTGATGTGTATACCGGTACTATTCCGGCTTTCCCAGGTGCTACTCCGGTTACTTTTTATATGACTGCGGTAGACAACGAAGACCTTTCTGTAAGAAACCCGATTACCGGTAACTATTCTTACTTCGTGGAAGGTGATATTTCAACGATCGCTGAAATCCAGGAAACAACCGATGGTGGTGCGGGAGACAGCCCACTTGCTGGTGCCGGTGCAGTTTCTGCGAACATCACAGCTACTGTTACCATGAGCGCAGTCGAAGATGCACTCGTTACCATTCAGGACAGAGCAGCAGCTTGGTCTGGTGTCTTCCTTGATAACGGTCCTGCTGTGGATACGCTTGAGTTTGGTGAAATCATCAACATCACTTCTTTCGAAGTACAGGAAGCTTTTGGTGTTACTGAGTTAACGAATCTTGAGTTTACGGTAATGGGCACTAACGATATGGTAGATACCCTGGAAATTACCGGTTTAACTACTCAGGAAGCGAGAGCCAACTTTGAGCGATATGAAGGAACACTGCTAACCTTTGCAGATGTGAAAGTAACCACCAACCAAGCCGACGGCGGTAGCGATTTTGGTGAGTTTGAAATTGGTTCACGTCAGGGCGGTGGAGCAGCTGATACGCTGGTAGCTGGTCAGGGACTACGTTTTGATGACCGTTCTCCAAGAATCTCAGGCCAGCTAAATGAGACCATCAAAATTGATGCTCAGTTTACTTCATTCACGGCTATCATGTGGTTCTCATTTGGAAATGCCAAGTTAATCGGTGGGAATCCTGATTACTTCGTTTCTGATGACTTTACTTTGCCAGATCCACGTTTCTTATTGCTAAGCCCTGCTGATATGGCGGCTGCTGAGGTAACTGGCGATATCGTTGTTGAGTGGGAAGAAACCACTGATTTTGATGGTAACGATGTAACCTACGAGTGGGTGCTGTATGCTGCCAGTGACTCAAGCGAAATTGTTGCTGTCCCTTCTGACAATGACGGTACAAGCACTATGGTTACCCTTCCATTTGAAACGGTAGATGGTTTGCTTGCCGGCGCTGGATTGACTGTTGGCCAGTCAGCTGATTTCGTATGGAACGTAAGAGTTTCCGATGGTACTGATACACTTGCTGTAAGTGGTCCTAGCGGTTACGATGTTTCTACTAATACGTTTGCTGCTACCTACTTCCAGCTAAACCTTACCAGAGGATTGATTACGTCAAGTGAAAATGAGCTTGGACTTCCAGCTGAGTTTAATCTTGACCAGAACTATCCAAATCCATTCAACCCTACTACCAATATCAACTTCAGCCTGCCCCAAACCAGCCGGGTAACGCTTGAAGTGTATGACATGTTAGGTCGAAAGGTATCCACGTTGATCAATAACGAGCAGATGAATGCAGCAAACCATACGGTTACATTCGATGCCTCCAGTTTTGCCAGTGGAATGTACATTTACAGAATTCAAGCGGGTTCATTCACCAGTACTCGCAAAATGATGCTTATTAAATAAGATTAAAAGCTATTCAGGGCTGGGTGCAACCAGCCCTGTTTTTTAAATAATTACGACCGAGAGTTTTGAGACTATCACTTTCTATCATTGCTGTTTTAGGTTTGTTTGTTTGCTTTGGTGTTGTTTCGTGCGATACCACGCCAACCGGTGATTTTGTACAGAATGAACCACCATCCACGTTTTTAACGGTTAGCAGGATCAACAGAGAAGGCGACTTTAGGTTATCGTCTCAGATCAACATATCGTGGTGGGGCACAGATAGTGATGGTTATATCACCGGGTACGAATTTGCAATAGATGATACTACGGAAGGTGCATGGCGTTTTACATCAAGAACCGATAGTACATTTATCTTGCCTATTGAGATGGGAGAAACAGAAGGAAATGTACTATTCAAGGTGCGGGCAGTTGATAATGATGGAGCAGTAGATTCCATTGGTGCCCGACTGGTCTTTCCTATTGTAAATACTCCGCCTACCGTAGAGTTAAACATTACGGAACAACCACCAGATACCCTATTCAGATATTCCAGTTTTGGCTGGACTATTAATGATATTGATGGGATATCAAATGTGTTACGTACGGAAATAGCACTCAACGATACCAACTCCAATTGGGTAGAAATGCCTATTCCTGATGGAGAAGACAGGGTATTCATTACGCTGGGTGTAGACAATGAAACGGTTGGTGAAAAATCTGCAGACGTATTTATTGGCAGGAGTCTTTCGTCTGCTGACGGGTTGTCTGTACCGGGACTAAGAGTTGGAGAATTAAATACATTCTATGTCAGAGCCATTGACTTTGCCGGAGCCGTTAGTAACATCGATACCGTTAGTTGGTTTGTAAAACCAAAAACATCCAATATTCTGTTCTTAAATGATGTTGCCGGTTCCAACGCTCAGACTCTGGCACGTTTTCATCTCAACATGCTATCTGAGATGGGCCTTCAGCCAGATGTATGGTTTCTTAATGATGATAATGTGCTTTCAGAAGCTTTCCCGAGAGTAATAGATCCTACATTGGTGGAAACGCTTGCCCAATGGGATCATATCTATTGGGTATCCAGTGGGGTTTCAAGAAATATTTCGTTCGCTCTGGAAATTACCGATCTGTTTTTTGAGAGAGGTGGGAATATGTTTGTCAATGTGCCCATTCGTGGTGTAAGCAATACAAACCAGATTTTTAACTTCTTGCCCATTGATTCACTTGGCGTTTTCGAACAACCTGATACAGGCCCCCCAATTCCGGTGACTGGTTTCTTGATAAACCGAAACTCAGAAGTAGTACCGGTAAATGGTTTTAATGGTCCGGTATTAAGAGTTTCACAAAGGATAACGGGTGTATCACCATTGGTACCAGTACCAGGCGCTACCGTTTATTACGAGGCAGATATCCAGGCTGCAAGAGCCGATGGTTTTAATGAAGACTACACCGG
>JBCBST010000144.1:0-7390 GCA_039819115.1 Bacteroidota bacterium | reverse complement strand
GGTGCGCTATTGTTTTACATGAATAAGCGCTTAAACGCCTATGATCTTCTAGAACAAGCAACCTTATATATCAAACTTACTGTATTCATTATCACGTTAGTTGCATTTGCTCTAAGCTTAAAATATTTCGTAGATAAGTTTAAGATTGAACGGTTGCTCTATTTGAAAAAGAAAGAAAGAGAATTACTTGAGAATCGTAAAAGTGAATAGCGCTAAAAAGGCTCAATTTACCATAAACTCTATTTAACGCAGACTATAGCTTACCCTATCTCTCTCTGTGATAGCTTCCATGCTCCGTAAACCATACATGCCAGGGCAAATAGTAAGAGAGCTACCCCATCGATAGAGGTAGTAAGTACCGCATTTGCAAGATGTAAAGCCATATTCTACCCTTTTATCATCAATTTGGAACCGGGTTTAAAGCGAAATAAACCCGGTTTTTGTGAATTTCAATGCAAAAGTAGTCAAAACCCTGCAAAAATAACACCTTATCTGTTTCATTTGCATTGATGTGTATAGGTTTGAGTGCCATTAACAAAGGATTCAAACCGCGCCTATGGGTACCGTTTCTCCCTTACCGCAAAATTCTACCCCGGGATCCCGGGCTATCGATTACCTCTCACCGGAGGATGTATTGGTTGAGCAAAACCTGCCATTTGCAACTACCTCTACCCAAGTGCTAGAGAATTACCCAATTATTGGAAACCTGTTTCAGAGGAAAGGGGAATCGTTTCGATTTATTTGCACTTATACCGAGTCCAAACCTGGACGGATAGAAGAAATCGAACAATCCTACGGGGTAGGTAAGTACCAACTTCGGTTCATGGTAAAAGAGAATGTGGAGAGCATTTCATTTACACTCAAAGGTCAACAACAACCCGATGATTTAGCTACCGAATCGGCTGAACGAAAAATTCAGAACTTAAAAGATCGGTTAGATGAACGTGATAATGAGCTAGATCAAAAACAGCGCAAAATACGCGACCTCAACAACGAAATTATCGAAGCCGATCGAAAAGCGAAGGCTTTCTACCAAACTGAGCTGAAAGAGTTAGAGAACAAGCTAGAAGAGGTTAAATCGCGTAATACCGAGCTTGAACGGCAGGTATTTACTTTAGAGCTCAATGCAAAGTTCGCCGATCGTGAAGGCGATACCGGGGTATTTGATTTCATAGAGCGTGCGCTAAATAATGAAAACCTTGCTGGCGTTGCTCAAGCCCTATTATCCCGGATTGGGGCAAATGCAGGAAACCCCGCTTACCATCCCCCTGCCCTGCCTCTTAGCCCCAATCCTTCTGAATCTGTAGATGAATCCTTATCTGAAATCCCTATGAACACCCAGCCCGTGGTTGAAACCCAACAAGATGCCCAAACCATACTCAATGATGTTGTTCAACAGATTTTGAACTTCGGGGCAACCCTATTGGTCCAGGACAGCCCAGATTTAAATACGATTAAACCCACAATAGACCGCGAATTAAACCGGTTCCTGGAAACTGGGAATGAATTTGCCCCCCAGAACTGGATTATGATCGCAACCAGTCTAGCCCAGGTAGCGGTTGAGCGTTCCGTATCACCCGAACGATTAGCTGATGTGGTTAGCCCACTCCTGGATAACATGTCGGCAGCCAAACAGGTGTTAAAAATCAGCCCCGTTGATATTGCTCTTAATCAATTAGTGGCCCTGTTTAAAATCCAGTTGAGTAATGAGCAACAGGATATGCTCAAAAAGGTGCTAACCATATTTAAATCGCGCATTTGAGTTCCTTAGCGGTCATATCCCCCATTCCTACGTATACAACGTCACCTGCTGGCGCTGCCCCCGATCCTTCCGGGGGTGGCGCTGTTTTAATGCGTAAACCCTATACCTCACTCGATGAGGTGTTAGACCTCATGAAGTCCCAGGTTCGCCAATATACCGGGGATCCGCAACTACGGGATATAGCCGTCCAGATAACCAAAGGTATACCCGCCGATCCCAGAACAGGGCTACCCAACCGCAGAAACTTTGATGCGATTGCTCAGGCCGTTTACACCTGGATGAAAGCCAATATTGCCTATGTTCGGGACCCGCACAATATCGAGTGGTTACAGTCACCCGATAAAACACTGAAACTTGGGTATGGTGATTGTGACGATCAATCCATTTTAGCTGCTTCCCTATTATCCAGCCTTGGGGTACCTACCCGCTTTAAAGTGGTTAAATCCAATCCCAACAACCCGGATTCATTTTCTCATATCTATGTCCAGTATTTAGCCGGTGGATCCTGGAAAGGCTTTGATCCTACCCTGCACACCCAAGCGGGCCATGAGCTGGCTGATCACCACATTTTCGGCGTTCGTCTTGTTGATTTATCGGACGCTCTAACCCCTGAAAACCCCATCCCTGTTATGTCTGCTTTACTATCTACCCGTAATCGTCTCGATTCCATACCTGCCCCGGTTTATGATATACGAACAGGAAATGAGCTAGGGGCATTGCCTGTTGCCGCTATTGGAGCAACGGCGGCTTCCGGTGCTAAAATTGGAGCCGTAGCCAATGGTGTACTCCGTGGTGTATCCGGCTTATTCGGCAATCGCACCAAATCCAATCAAGCCAGGCGGGATGATATTCGTCAAGGCTTATACGATGCCGGTGTTTCCCGTTCCCTGTTTACCAACTACAAGCATTCCCAATGGGGTGCTGGTATACCGTTACTAGAGTTAATGCCTCAATATGGAGAAGCTGTTGTTACCTACATTAACCAGACGGCGGATCCAAACCGTGAATTTACCCAAGCCTATGGAGATTCCTTAGCCGCTGGATTTATGCCATGGTACCAAGCCCGACAAAGCCAGTTTCAAAACCAGGCTGTTAATTCATCTTCCCCATCTTCCCCATCTGTCCCCGCTACTGCAACTGCCGGGCTGTTCTCTGGAGTACCCGCCTGGCAACTGGGAACCGCCGGTGTTCTGCTGGCTGGGATGGGGTATTTCATCATTCGAGATATGCGAAAAAAATGAGTGAACTTGTCTTAGTCCCCCTACCCTCTACGCACACTGATGCAATGCCAAAAGTTGGTAATCCCATGCTATCCGATCGCATTGGTGATGATATCGTAAAAACCGGGCAAAATATCCTGGACCGGTTTACACGCGGACTTGAAGCATTTGATCAAACGCGCACGGAGCTGGATGCCATTAACCAGATAGAAACCACATCTGGCAACGCCGCGCTTCCGGCCCCGACCATTAAACCGGCTGCATCCACCCGGAACACCAAAATCATCATTGGTAGCTCTATCGGGGTTATTGCTGCCATTCTACTCGCAAAACGATACCTATAGTGCGTTTCGAAGAGGCACATATCATTGAAGAAACTGAGTTACGTGATTCTGCTTCTTTGCTTGCACGTGGGTTAGACTGGCTAACGAAAGGACGTAAATCTACGGTGGTTACTGAGAGTTTGATTTTATCGGGATTAGTGGAAGACCCCGAAAAAATGCGTTCGATATCTGAAGGCAATAAAAAAGTACTCGATGAATATTTTGAGCTTATTGACTACGAACAACTGGTCCGCGAAAACTCCAATGAGCTTACCACTCCGGTAAAACAACGAGTAGCCGAAAAACTCCGATTGGTTGCCCCTTCATTGGCTCTTGGAATTGCCCTTGGTGTAGGTGCCTCTTTGTTTATTGAAAAACGGAGGGAATCATGATTCCAGCCCATGAGCTTGCCAAAAAGCGTTTGGATGTGCTTCACCTTCCAGATCCTTTTGATGAAATCATAGGTAAACCAGAGCGCGGTTCCTCCATCATGATTCATAGCGAGGGTGGGAATGGAAAATCTTCTTTTGCCTTGCAGACGATGACCATGTTTACCCAATTCGGCAAAGCGCTGTACTGCGCGGCGGAGGAAGGAACCGGGTACACCATGCAGGAAAAAATAAAACGCTTACACTTGGAACATAGCCCACTTGTAATAACCGGTTTTCATAGCCTGGAGGTACTTAAATCTGATATCACGAAAGGTAAGTTTAGCTTTGTTTGTGTGGATTCCATTTCCGAGACGGGAATTAAGCCCGATGAATTTGGTGATTTGGTAGACTGGCTTCATGATCGCGGTATTATCAATATGCACGTATTTCATGCGACGAAAACCGGTGATTTTTTAGGCGCTTCGGCTTTTCGTCATAAAGTGGATTGCTCCATTAAAGTCATTAATGGCCGGCCTTCTACACTGGCCACAGGCAAAAACCGGCTAGGTCCATTACATGAAAGTGACGTGGATTTTACCCAGCCCATTGAAGGGCTACGCATAAACCCTAATCATGATACCCTCCGATCGTTTACCGAGTCACCTACTTCACCCGTCTATGGACTCGATTGTGTACCTGAACATCCCCTAGATGAAATCCGGGATAACCCCGTATCCCCGGATGAAATCTATGATGCCATAAATAAGCGCTTATTGTCGGTGTTAGATACGGTTGGTAGCCTACCTTGGCAAAAGTCTTGGAACCCCGAACGCTCAACAATTGCGGGTGGAAGCATACCAACCAATTTCGTTTCGAAAAAGCCCTACCGAGGGATCAATTATTTCATGCTCAGTATCCAAGAAAATGGTGAACTGCGCGATTTGACCAATCCCTATTTTATGACCTTCAACCAGATTAATGAGCTGGGTGGAACGATTAAAAAAGGAACCAAAGCGATTCCGGCATATTATTTTAATGTGGGATACGCTTATTACGCTCAAGAAACAGGGTTAGAGTTTTTTGGCTACAACAGGGCCAAATTCATTGCCTTTCTGAACAAGAATAAGGGCAAAATTGAGGGCTACAACCCAGATGAGCCCGATGGGTTTATTAAGCTGTTTGAACTTCCCTTTCTCCGGTACTACAACGTATTTCATTGTGCACATGTGGAAGGCATCGACTTTGGCCCACTACCTTCCAACAAAAATACCGGTAAAAGTGAGATCGAACGACTGGCTATAGGAGATGCGATTTGGAATTCCTACCCGGGTAAGCCAAAATTACTCAAAAGTGAGAATGGAAAGGCGGTGTACTACCCCCAATTGGATGTTATTGAAATGCCTGAAATCGGGGCCTTCAAGAATGCACAGGCCTATTATTCTACGCTTTTCCATGAAATGGTACATAGTACAGGCAGCACCTCCAGACTCAACCGGTTAAAGAGCAAACCAAGTAAAGAAGACTACGCCAAAGAAGAACTTATAGCAGAACTTGGTGCGGTATATCTGTGCGGAGAATCCGGGATCCTGTTTTCCACGATTGACAATTCAGCCAAATACCTGAGAACCTGGAATAAAGAATTAAAAGGGTATCTGGAAACAGATAATACCTTCTTTTTCCGTGCATGTAGTGCTTCCCAGGCTGCCGTTGATTTGATCCTCAACCGTAATGCCGATTTAGTTCCTGCCTACCAGGATCTACTCACCAAACCCGCAACACCTCAAAAGAAGGGGATCCGATCCAAAAAACGTCCTTCAACCCCTAAAAAAGAAACCCCGCAACTAGCCTTATTCCGTGAAAACCCACAAGGTCCGTATGTGTATTTAGGGGTAGTAAGTAAATTTCATTTTGTAAATGAAGCATCTCCTTATGGGATAAAGGGGGCCTATGTACTGCTTTCTAATTTGGAGCAAAACACGCTGTACATCATTCCCAAAAAGCGCATTCAAAAAGCCGAACAGCCCATTCAAAGTACGCAGGCTGAAGAGGTGTTTAGTGAGTGGCACCAATACCAGGCTGATCATAAAGATTTAAAAATGATATGGCCTGATGAAAAAGAAACACCGATCGGAACCGCCTCTGAAATCTACTATCTCAGTGATAAAATTATGAAGGAAGGGGATGCCAAAAATAAGGTGCATCATTACCACCACGAATTTGATGCCGGAAAACGCCCGGTATTTGCACTTGATGATATTTTGATTGTTAAACATATAACCTGGAATGAGCGAGGTATAATCAATTGAGTAAAGAGATCACCTACATCAAAAACCCCGCCGAACTTGCCTTATTAAATCCTGCACCCGAACGAAAGAAAGGAGTAGGTAAAGACCCACGCCGTGTAGCCGCTGGCAAAAAGGCATGGAAGACCACAACAACCAAACAACAAAACAGACAGAATCCTATGAAAACCAAAGAACTGACTAAAACAGGCAAGAAGATGTTTGCCCGTTATGGTGCTGCTGCCGTGGGCTCATTTGTGACTGTATCGATGGTCGACTATCTCTTGTCGCGTTTCGGTACACGCATACCCCGTTCAGCACGCGAATGGGGCTCAATCCTTGTGCCTGCATCCGTTGGCGTCTTAATTGCCGCAAAATCCAAAGAATCCAATATTGCTGCGCAAGGTATTGCCGGGGGCATGGTATTCTCTGCCGTTAGTCAAACCCTAAACAAAGCTTTACCACTAGCGGAAGCCGGTACTGCCGGTTTAAGCGATGCCCTGGGTTTTAAGAACCGCAATATGCTTGCTGAAGTCCCCCAACCGGTTGCATTTCAAGGTGGACAATCCGGATCCATGGTCATTGACCAAGACGGTATTGTGCGCGATCAAAATGGCAACCCGTATGCAAAGGCCGTACCCCAAAACATGCTTGCTGATAGCAATTGGGGACAGGTTAATAACTGGGAGCTGGAAGAACAGTTTTAGCCCCTTTCCTTCTCTTTAGGCAGCGATGTATGCGTAGGAGCTTAACATCAATACCTAAACGAGCAACATGTTTAAAAAAAATGTTCCTATCCCCGCCGGCGTCGAAGTAGAACGTTATTATGACGTTCAAGAAATTGGCAATGGCCAGAAAACCGTATCGTTTTTTACCGCTAACCCAAATGGGGTTGAAACGGATAATAACTACTCCAAAAATCCCTTTGCGGATGATGTGAATCATTTGATTCTTGGTATTTCCCTGGATCCTTTGGTTAAACTTCTTCGCACTGGTGCTGGAATTGATCCGGCCTACGTGATCAACAACCTGAGTGATGGTACACTTAAGTTGAGTACCAACAACAAACGCTCAACCGATATCCTACACCCCATTAAGGATTATTTCAACTTTACCGGGATGCAAATCTCTGGCCAGGTTGATCATGGTGGAGCTTCCAACATCTTAACGGCTACGCTCAACAGTACCGGGTTCCGGGCTCCAGATAACTTGTTCTTCCTGAAGCGCAACGAAAACTTTGGGCTGGAAGCAGAGTTCAACTCTGGTGTTTGGCCAACTGCACAGAACTGGACAGACCTTGGTGTTGGCCGGTTTGGAATCAAAGCTGAACTGTATGTCGCTAAAATGACAGACCAGCAGCTAAATGACTACCAAAAACGCTACGCTGCCACTATTTAACATCCGGTTTCCCAATGACTAACCCCCTGCGTTC
>JBCBST010000143.1:0-7512 GCA_039819115.1 Bacteroidota bacterium | reverse complement strand
GTAGGGGGTCTTTTGACAACGACGAAATAAAAAGACATGTCTTATTCTGCCCAATACTACTCCCCTGCCCAAACCGCTTCTATTGCAGATGGTGGTTCTTCGAAATTTGAATTTCAAGGTCTTAGCGCCTTGGCCTATGCATTTAACAAGATAAATGTAGGCTGTGATGATGAAAGTGCACTAAATCAAATTAAAGCATCTGCAAGTCTGAATCAGGACCGTAACCAGATTTTCAGTAATGTGCATTTGCTTGCACTACGGCGTTTATTTGAACTTCGATCACTTCATGGAGGGTATTTGATTCCAGAAACACGAATTCTGGAAGTGACCGTAGAAAACCAGAGTGGGGCAACTCGACAAATAGGAATGGATCTTAACGGGTACGATGGGCCTCAGTATGAGGCTAAAGTGAACGATTTACTTTCACGGGATCAGAACATTCCAAACCCTGAATTTTTATACGCCACACAGAGCATTCCCGCAAATGCCGTGCTCAATGAAATCGTGATTAACCGGAGTGCAAGCAAAACGCGATTGCACCGAATTGCGGTATCGACAACAAGTGATGCCAATATTCAAATTGCCTTTAAGATCAGCTCTACGACAGTCATTCCACTTCGTTTTGTGGCTCAGCTTAATGCACAGTTTGCTAACAGAGGATTGATCTTACCCGTTGTCATTCCAACGAACGAAACGTTCAGTGCTCAGGTCACAAACTTAGACGGCGTTAATGCGCACGAAGTATCCATTATCTGCGAATCCTATTTAGTTTGATTTGGAGGCCGTAATGAATCATGTAGATCCGAATATCCGCGTTGTCTCCAGAGTATTCCCTGTGGATATGCAACAAATTAAAGATGCGGATCAGCGAAACGTACTTTTGGATAAAAACCCAAACCGGGTGGGTTTCATTATCTACAACGCAAGCTCCAATTCGGTACTTATCAATTTCGGGCCTGAAGCAGCGAAAATGTTTCAGTTTACCACTCAGATTGGCAATGAAACCGAGTATAACTACCTGCCCACGGTTCACCCCTATCGCGGAATAGTAACCTATAATCCTCAAGTGCCTGGAAACGGGTATCTGATGGTTACCGAACTGCAAATTGAAACCCAGCGGAGGTAACCAATGGCACAATATCCGAACCGTATAAAAGCTAGAATAAACAGTGGTATTGAATTGCTGGTAACCCAATATCAGCAATTTGATCAAAGCCGATATCTGCGCGATCAACTCGGATTGGACTTTGATTATTTCATCGATTTTTTGAGCCAGGAAATCCCATTTGTAACCTTATGGGAACAAACCATGCAACCGGGGTTCTTACCTGATACCGCCGTAGAGCCCTACCGAAAACAGAATTTCAGTAACGTTAATTTTGGCTCGGTTGATTTCAACCAAAATCTGAGTTTCTTCCTATTTGCTCTTCATAAACAAGGAGTTCCCTGGGTTGCCGATGATCCCAGTGTGTACGATTTGAGTATCTGCAAAGGATCGCAGTTCAAGAATGTTGACGCGGTATATTGGTATTCTCCGGCTGTTAACTTTGACGCCTGTCTATTTGAAAACAGCACCTTGGATTACTGGTATGCTCAACAGGCCATCATCACAAAATGTACCTTTCGAAATTGCAATCTAACAGCCGGGCAGTTCAATAATGGTGATGGAGACCCGGTTAGTTGGAGAGATAACAAGTTCAGCCATTGCCATTTCTTAGGTATAGATTTTTCCGGTATCAATCATTCCGATTCTTCGGCTGATCATTGCATATTCGATCGATGCGTTTTTAATGACTCTGGTGGATCCGGGGAAATTGTCCCAATCAATACTTGCCATTCTTCCTATCTGTATTGCCAGTTCAAAATTGCTCTTCCATCCAATGCAAAGTTTCATGATTTAGACTGTACAGGTAGCGTATTTGGTGAAGGTAGTACTATCTCTGGTTGGTGCCAGAATAACAACTATTTTGGATGCCGGTTTGGAGAAATGTCACTGGATTGGTACATGCAAGGCTCATCATTTGTACAGGCAAATTTTGAGGGTGAAATCTCATTTGATGAAAACGCCCACATAGATAACTGTGATTTCACCGGATCAAACTTGGATAACTGGATGACCCGTGATGAATTAAAAAATAGTGTTGCCAGCTACAACGAAAACACCCTTTGGGTAGATGGGAGTCCGTTATGATTGTTCAGGTTCTTCGCCAAATCCAATCCGTGCTTAATCTTTCGTTTTGGAGTGATCATTACAACTCAACCGCGTTCGAATCCAAAGCCCTAGTTCATAACGGGGCCGGTATACTTAAAACGGCTGTTATCGAAAACACATCCAATAGCGCGGCATTTATCCAGATTTTTGATGCTATTGCCGAACCCGCTCAAGGGACTCAACCCCTCTCCACCCTTCAGCTCCCGGCAAATTCGATGGCCTCTATTGAATTCAACAGAAAGCTTACAACTGGCATATATGTTGGTCTCTCTTCAAATCAATTTACCTGGGAAGATGCAGCGGTTAACGGGGTGTTCAACATTGAATTTAAAAGCATGAGGGCATAATGCAGGCTTCCATTAATCAAACAATATCAAAGCGTTCATTATTAGGGTACCGGGAATTTTTCGGGTTGTTAACTCAGCAAAATGCAGATAATCCAACCATTCGGACATTAATTAACGATTTTGATTTTGACATCACTTTTACTCGAACTGATACTGGGTATTATGAATGCCAATTAAACGGCGTTGACCGCGAGAAAATTTTTGCCTTTACAAATACACCTCCCGGGGAGGATGTTATGAATCGAGCGAATGTTCAAATTTCCCTTCTAACTCCTACAATCATTCTCCTCACCCAAAGCCCAATTTTTGACTCTATTGGGGAATGCGAAAACTCAGATAATATTGCCATTGATTTACCAATCGTAATTCGTGTCGTCGATTAATGAGCAATGTCGAGCAACATATCACCCATGCCCAAAAGAACGGATACCTGCCGTATTACTATGAAGCTTCTACCTTCTATAATATCCCGGTTGAGCTCTTACTGGCTAAAGACTCCAGAGAATCAGGATTAGGTTCATATCCTGGACTGGTTGAAAATGGGTGGTATGGTTCGGATGGGATTTCAAGGGGAATTTCCCAGATTAATGAAAACGTGTTTCGTTTTGCACGGGGAACCGATCCGAGCGATGTTCGGGCGTATGTGGCCATGGGAGCCCAAGTTCTCTCCGATGAAATCAAACGGTTCAATGGTAATGTCAAACATGCCTTAGTCGCCTATAATGCCGGTCCCGATGATGTGTATGATGCCCTGGATAAAAACCAGGATCCGGATAGCCGTACCACTAAGGGCAACTATGCCGCCGATGTACTCAATCGTAGTAATCAGATTAAACGCTTATTGTCGTCTCCGACCGGTGGACTGGTTCAAACTCAACATTCCCCGACCATGGCCGGTACTGGTGTTCTACTTGCTTTAACTGGCTTAGGATATGCAGCCTGGAGGTGGTTAAAATGATCGAACACGCAGCCGCCAACGTCTACCAACAAATCGGATTCCCAGTGATTGTAAAGGCTACCGATAAATCCGAAGCCGGAATTATCACCTATCCGGGCTGGGGTGCTGGTTTTTTTGTTGTTGATATTGATAAGCAACATGGCGGGCTGGATGAATATAAACGCCTGAGCAAAACCATCGATTTTCCGAAAACAGTGACCGCCCGGACCCAGCGCGGGGGCTTACATTTGTATTATCGGTACCCGCCGAACGTAACGATTCCCTGGAGAGTCGACACAACCTCAGGCATCGATATCCTAAGTGACGATGCAACCACTCACATGCCTCCAAGCTTAGGCAGACTAAGTGGAAAACGATACTACTGGATTTATTCCCCTCAAACTACGCCCATGGCTAATCCATCAACTAGTCTTTTAACCTATATAGGAGCTATTCCCAATGAGTAGTTTATTTTCAACCGCCCAATATTTGGGTGATTCATTACCCGGTGCATTTCAACGTGGTGAAGAGGATCTAGAAGCCACTCAATTTCAATTGGTCGAGGCTGAAGATTTTGGAGGTACACGTAGAAATGTTTCCCCTTCAACCAACCCAATTTCAAACATAACCAAGCGGACGACCCCGCAACGAACAAACTTCCCCCCAACAAGCTCGGGACCATCAAACCCGGGCCAGGTGCGCGGGGGTGATCCCAGCCAGCGGGTATCCGCAGATCGAATACAGGTGGGTAGCGGTAGTTCCGCTATTTCCCGTTCAAATCCACCGCAAAATCAAATCCCTGTTACCCCAACTGGTTCCGGTTTTGAGCTTACGAATCAGCGGCCTTTAACGGCAGGATTTACGCTTCCTTCCTGGATGAAAAACCCGGTGGTTGCCGCAGTGGGGTTAACTGGATTGGTAGCCGGTAGTTACTTCATCATCAAACAGACCCAATCATGAGCACGTTACGTACATTCAAACCTTCCCTAGTATCTCATTCCCCGGTAATTGAGAACGGCGGCTTAGTGGTTCGGCCTAAAATGGTCGATGACTTTTTAGCGGATTACCGGGATCCGGAAAAAGCGGCGTCCCAGGGCACGGTTGTTTCTGCAACTAACAATCAGCCGAAAGTAATGACGGCCTCCTTATTTACCGGACCGGTAAAAAATTACGTGCTTACAGCGTTGATACTGGCGGCAGCCATTGGAATCTATTCACTTACAAAAAAACGAACATCATGAGCAGTTTTTTAGGACAACCCTCTCTTACCACCCATAGCCCACGGAGCGTAAATGGACGGGTGGTATTCACCCCTAAAAACGTAAAGGGTTTTTTGGGAGACTATGCAAAGGAAATCCAACAGCAAAGCGGTTTGAGTACGATAACTGCACAGGTGAATAGTATTGCATCACAAGCTACCGCATTGCAGCAAGAAAACGATCGTCTACGGCAAATGCGGATAGCCGAACAGCAACGAGCTGAAAAAGTTGCTGAACTCGATCGAGCCGTGTTAACTGCACGTTCGCAAATCCAAGTTGGTCAATCGTTGCTGGAAAAATTGAACCGTGCAATTTCCCAGCTCCAAACCTTAGCAAGTTCTGGAGAACCTTCCGTTCGCCAAGAAGCATCCCAGCTGTTAACCAAGGGTAATCAGTTCAAAACTTCAATTAACTCTGCTATTGTTCAACTCAATCGTTCGATTAGCCAATTGCAGCAAGCAAAATCGGTAGCCTAATGGATGAACGCGAAATCAATTCGTATTTAGCCAATGTTGAGGTGTTACTGAATGAAGCCAGTAGTATGGTTTCTTCGTTAGAAGCTAGTAATAAGCAAACAACACCTCAACCTGTTGGGCAGTCTAACCAGGTTACCGCGCAATCCCAAGTAAGGTCACTACCCATCACACAGGCTCAGGCCGGTTTAGTTCCGCAAACCACCCAACGTGTATTACGCTGGGTGGTTGCCGGTGGTGCTGCATATGCTTTATGGACCGTGTTGAGCTCCTCAAATAAAGAGGATAAATCATGACCCGGGAAGAACACGACGCGCTACTTATTCGGCACGGAGGCCATTTCAAAATCAGTGAATTTGAAATTCAAGGTCCCATCGATCGGATGAATACGATGCATTTGATACATCAACTTGAATTTAGAAAATGGCATGGTTTTTCAACGCTTATTACCAGCGCTTGGCGTAAAAATGATCCGCGTTATCATGGTTTAGGATTAGCAACCGATCAAATCTTATTCCATACATGGATGGAAACTCCATTACCTGCTATTCATCAATTCAACCTGGCATGCTTGCACGGGTTTCGCGGGGTTGGTGTGTATCTCGATTGGTCATTTACCGACCGGTCCGGAAATAAACAGCGAACAGCAGGTATCCATGTAGATAGTGGAGACCGTAGAAACCGACCTCTTCGATGGTTTTGCCGTGAAATTGAAGATGAACCGTATTTCTACTACATGAACCCAGAAACCGGGCTATTTGCAAACAAAGACCTTGGCGAAGCCTTGACCCTTCACCAGGCCGTTGAACAATATGGTTAGTGTTAATGAAAGATTTCAGTCAATCCGTTAATAATGTTATTACCTATGTAATTGGTGCCAGTTTGGTCGGGCTCTTTGTGTTTGTGGTACGCATGAATAGCACGTTTGGAACACAGTCTGAATTCAATAAAAACCAGGCTCTTTTTAATGAGCGTGTACTCAAACAATTTGAGAGTATGAATCTCAGCCTGGAGCGCTTAGATACAAAAATCGAAAGTGGCACTTCCGATCGCTTTACACGGAGAGAAGCCGAACTAAATTTCGATTTGCTAAAGGAGCAATCGGCAAAGAATAATGCCGAAATCAAACTCTGGATGTACGAACAAAACCGAATACCTCAATTACCTGAATCCCAATGAAACGTCTACTCAACTTTATCAAACCTAAGAACGCCCCTAAGCTGTTAGCTAAGATCACTGAAACGGGGTTAAACCTTGCCACTGGTGGGGTTGCCGGTACGGTGAAAGATTTGATATTGGGTTCGGATGAATTGTCGGACCATGAAAAAGAAATGGCTTTGCTAGAGCTTCAGCAAGACCATGAACAAGCATTGGCATTAATTGAGGATCGGCAGAATGCCCGGGAAATGAATACCCAGGCTATGGCCAACCAGGATAAATTCATACGCCGGTTTCCTGCTTACCTTGCTCTGGTTCTAGTATTTACTGTGATCATTATTACGGGGCTACTCGTGTTTGTTGAGCTACCGGATTCAAATGAATCGATTGTGTTTTCAATAGTGGGTGCACTGATTACGGTTTTAGCCGGAGTTGGTGGGTTTTATTACGGATCCAGTGAAGGTTCAAAGCATAAAGACCAACAATTGAACACCCTTATGAAATCCATCAAACCATGAGTACGCAAACAACAGCCGATAAAGTAATTGGAAATCGTCTCCGGGTAAATACTGGTGTTCTACTGGAGGCCAATAGTCCTGGATCCGGAAACGGGATTTTCATTAATGAGGGCCGATTAACACCGCCTGTTTTTTCATGGGTTACCGACAAAAAAGGTGACGTTTTTTGGATGTTCAACGAGCTAGGAACTCCCTACTATCTACGGCATTCTAACGAGCTCGAGCTTGTTCAGGATGAAGGTGGAGCTTCATTTTTAGAACCAGCCCGGGCAGGACTAAGCTTAACCAACGTATTCGACGCCGTTGGTGATACGGCCAAACTGGTTCGAAATGTGGCTATTGGAGGATTAATTGTGGGTGGTGGAATTCTAGCCTGGAGACTTTGGGAGGGTTCTAAAACCATAAACATGGTTAAATCTTAAGATCATTTTAACTATAAGGTTTGTAATACAGCTCTCGGTTTTTGTAGGCGTAAGCAGTATAATCACCTTATGGAGAAGATTAATTGGTTAAAAAATCGGTTAAAAAATTGGTTCAAAGAACTAGAGTTCACAAACAGCTTACTTTTAGGGCTTTCAGCATTACTCATCATTATTTTTATACCAAGG
>JBCBST010000142.1:0-7530 GCA_039819115.1 Bacteroidota bacterium | reverse complement strand
ATAAAAATCCATTTATCGATGAAACAAGGAATATCCCGGTAGATTTTCCGTACACATTTAAAGACAAACTTATAGCTTGCTTTCCGTTCTTCATCCGCAATTACATATACATTTTCCGGGTTTTCCACCGGGGTATATGGCCCGGATTGAACGGTAAGTATAATTTTGTCTTTAAATGTGTACGGAAAATCTACCGGGATATTCCTTGTTTCATCGATAAATGGATTTTTATGAATCTTCAGATGTTCCGATGGATTCAGATACACATTGTCGCCACTGGTCTCGAGCGGCCTGCTCCCCGAAAAGCTTATTTTTAAAAATTTGCCTTTTTCCTTCATATTCGATGAAACAGTATCGATTGTGAGGTTAGCAGGGTTAAGCAACTCATCCTTTACAAACGCTTCCAGTGAGGTCTCCCGGATTGTACTCAATGCACGTTCTTTAGCCTGACCGAAAAACGTGAAATCAGTTTTTAAAAGGGCTTTCCCTTCTTCCAATTCTACCTGGGCATTTGTGATGGTACGGGTGGACTCTAAGGGTTGAGTTAACACCCAGTCCGAAAACTTGTCTTTAACCACAAATACATTCCGGTACAGGTTTTTCGAGGCCAGGTTTCTTATCGAACGATCGCCCTCCGTGGCATCGATAGGTATTAAGGTACCGTCACTCAACTCAACAACAGCCAGTATATGATTAAGCTGGTGAAGAACGGGGTTATTCATCATAACCTTGCCATGTTTTCTTGTACTTAACACGCCAGGGTGTGCTTCAAAACCGGCTGCACGAAGAGCACCAATCAGCAGAAAGTTAATCTCGGCACTGTTCCCTTCCCTTTTCTTGTAGGCGTCTTTCACCCCTCCTTTCCCGGCAAATAACCGATGCCGTCCGTCCCATTCCATTTCTGTTGCAACAAAAGACGCAATGGCCTGAATTTGTTCCTCTCCGGATAAGCTGTCGTTCAACACACCCGTAATCTCTGTTTTCATAAGGCGGGCCGCCTTTATTTCACCCCAAAATGAGTCGACTTTCCGTAAATCTTCAGCAATACCCGACCATTCTTTAAAAAACGTTTCCGATCTCCGTCCCGGAATTTGTATGGTAGATAGCTGGCAAACAATTTCCGACCGGTAATCAAGGGTTGAGGTGATGTAAGGAACACTCTTTATTGCCTCAAGATCTTTCATCACCATTCTGGTTTTATAACCGTTTCCAAACCGGTCGGAGTAGGCTGTTCCTTCATTGATATCCAGTTCCCGGGTTCCTTTCAGACTCATCTGGTATTGAAAATACTCCGGAATATTTACTTCGAATTCACTCCATTTAACCGGTATGGTTGTATGAAATCTCCAGTCTGGCAATTCAAACGGGCTGTTAAACTTCATTTTATAACTATACTCTATAATGGAGCCCTCTTGCATTTCGGGGAAGGTAAACGAAATTCCTTTTACACCATTGTTGATATCTTCTTTAAAGAACTCCTTCTTTGATAGTTTTTTTGTTCTGACTTTCCCGGACTCCAGATTGAATACGCTTGCTTTCAGGTTTTTTATGTCCTGATCCAGCCGGTCATTGTATAAAAGCTCGACCTCCCCAAAATCGAAACCGGCTTTGTTGTTAATCCTGATCCGTACATGCCGATCAATGTATCCATCAAAATCGGCCCCGAAGTAAACCACTCCTTTATCGAACAAAACCTCTGCATCGGGCATATTCGACATGTCATCATAGGTAACGATGAAGTCTTCAGGTGCTATCTTACCAAATTTTTGGGGTTGAGCCTGTAATGCTGCCCCGCATAAAAAGAAACCTAACGCTAAGATTACGATTGACCTTCTATGTGCTTTCATATCCGTGTTTAGTGTAGTTAATTGATTTATTTGTTACTCATTATTGTTGAACCCGTTTAATGACAATGGGTTTTTCTACGCTTTGCGCATATTCTTCAAACAGTGTTTTAACCTGTTCATAGTTTTCGATGGGATAGGTAATATCCCCAAGCTGAAAGTCAGACATCAGCATAATCGTATTACTATCACCCTGGGTCATTAATCTCGTATACGTTTTTCCCTTTCCCTGGAGAGTTACCGATCGGTTCTTGGGTAATTCATCGGTTTCGTACTGGCTGGAGAGATTAATACTTGCCACCATCTGCTCCTTAAAGGTATAAGGAAACTCAACGGGTATATCCCTTTTCTCTTTGGTGAACGGATTCTTTCTCGTTTTAACCAAGCTGTAGGGATTAAAATAGATGAAGTCTCCAGCTGCAAATTCCGTTAGATCAACCGTTCCCGATACCCACACCTTAATGGGTTTTGTCCTGATCTCGGGAAGGGTAATGTGGGTTGAATCCAGTTGTAAACGGGTGGGATCAATCAACCGGTTCTTTATGAACTCTTCTTCCGTTCCATTTTTAAGTTCCCGGTAGGCGGTCTCGGCATACATCCCCTGAACCGAAAACTCGATAACCACATTGGTTACACTTGCATCTTCCAGGTCGATTTTAATATTGGTTCTCTGTGTGGTGTTTTGGAGTGGTGTGGTATACAGCCAGCCGTTTCCTTTATCCTTAATCACGAAAGCATTACGCTGCAAATCCCTTTCCGGCAACAAATAAGGAGAACGATACCCATCAATAATGTCCAGCGCATATGCTCGTTGATCTATTTCTACCACACAGATAAGATGATTGAACTGACTGACCAGAGGATAGTCGAGAATCACTTTTCCGTTGTCGCGGGTGCTTATCAACGCAATGTTTGCTGCAAGTCCGGCCTCCCGCATCATAGCCGTCAGCATAAGGTTCAGTTCGGAACTATTTCCTGTTCTCTTATCATAGGCCTTACCTATCCCGCTATCGGAGCCAACTTTATACTTACCACTCCACTCCATCCTTTTCGCTATGAATTTATGAATAGCTTCCATCTTATCGGTCGGAGTCATATCCGGGGTGATCAACGTTTTTAAATCTGCCTTCATCGCCTTCGAAGGTTTTCTTTGCCGCCAGATTTCATCGATTTCCCGTACGTTTTTTGCTATTTCATCCCAGGTACGAAAAAAGCTTTGGGGCATATATCCTCTTTGAGCTATCGCCGTCAACTGGGTGATCACTTCCGATTTATAGTCATTGATTGTAGTGATATAAGGTTCGTATACAATCGGTGGTAAGTCTCCATTTGCAAGACGTATATACTGCCCCGGGCCATTGATACCATTAAACTTTTCGACCGTTTCTACTTTAAGGGTATCCTTTCCCTTAAACACCATTTTGTACTGGAGGCTACCGGGAATAAACATTTCATATTCACTCCATTGTACGGGCACTGATTTATGAAACTCCCAATCGGGCATGAAAAACGGACTGCCAAAAATACGTTTGTACCTATACTCTATGATTACTCCCGGCTCCAGATTAGGGAGTGTAAACTTGGTAAGCTCAATGCCATCTCTTACTTCCTCAACAAAAATGTCATCGCCCTTGAGTTTACGCTTAGACACTTTGTCTCCATCGAGCGTATATACCATCCCCTTTATTCCCATTACATCTTGCTCTCTTTCTTTGTTATACCCGATAAGAACGGTGCCAAAATCATACCCGCTTTCATTTAGAATGAGGATGCGAACATGTCGTTCCATAGCTCCGGTAAGGTCTTGCTGGAACTCTACCTTTCCATGATCGAATAGCACCACAGCCCCGTATGTGGTATCTGCACTATTATGTTTGGTTTCAAATTCGTAAGCAGAAACACTCCCGAATTTTTTTATATGCTCCTGTGCATCTACGGTTATTGTAAACACACAGAAAGCACACAAAAAAAGTGTCGCTTTCATCTCCATCCTGTCTCCATGTTATCCCGTAATTATAAAAATGATAATGAAGAAAAGATGAAGTTAAAAGCTTAAAACGGTGTTAGAGGTTAAGCCTCTGTTAAGGAGGTTACACCGGGCAGGGCTTTTCCTTCGAGATATTCGAGGGATGCACCACCACCTGTTGACACGTGGGATACTTTATCCGTAAGCCCGGCCTGTTTAATTGCCGAAGCGGAGTCGCCGCCTCCGATAATACTGGTAGCTCCATGTTCAGTAGCTTCAACAAGAGCGGCCGCAACTGCATTGGTACCTTTTGCAAAACTGGGCATCTCGAACACACCCATCGGGCCGTTCCAAACCACGGTTTTAGCCGATTTAATGACCTCACCAAATGCAGCAGCCGATTCCGGGCCAATGTCCAGGGCTTCCCATCCATCTTCAATATGGTCTTCGTCTACCGTTTTTTGATCCGCATCGTTACTAAACTCAGTCGCAATGACGAAGTCGAAGGGCAGCATCAGGTTTACGTTCGCAGCCTTGGCATCCTGCATCAGCTGTCGGGCCATTTCTACTTTATCTTTTTCCAGAAGCGAGTTTCCTACCGATTTACCATTAGCCACTAAAAAGGTATACGCCATTCCGCCACCGATAATGATCGTGTCCACTTTTTGGATAAGATTCTGGATTACAGGAATTTTATCGGAAACTTTGGCTCCACCTAAGATAGCCACAAACGGACGAACCGGATCATTTACACTATCACTCAGGTATCTAATCTCTTTTTCCAGTAAGAACCCGGACACTGCTGGCTGAAGGAATCGGGTTACCCCGGCGACCGAAGCATGCGCTCTGTGCGAACTTCCAAATGCATCGTTCACAAAAACATCGGCCAATTCTGCTAATTGCTTGCTGAAGACTTCATCATTATTTGTTTCTTCTGCATAGAATCGAACGTTTTCTAATACAACAATCTCCCCCGGCTTCGCACTATCAATGACGGATTGAGCTTGTTCTCCAACACAATCTTCCGCAAAATGTACGGGAACATCCACACAAGTTGCTAAGTGATCGGCCACTGGTTTTAAAGAAAATTCCGGGTCTTTTTGTCCTTTCGGGCGGCCAAGATGGCTGGTTAAGATCAGCAGTCCTCCTCCGTCCAGTACATGTTGGATAGAAGGAAGTGCCGCTTGAATGCGATTGTCATCCGTTATCTCACCGTCGATGATAGGCACATTGAAATCCACCCGCATCATCACTTTTTTCCCGTTTACATTAATATCATTCAGGGTCAACTTTGCCATAGGTATGTTTGATTATTCTTGATGCAGAAAAGTAAGGGGATTCCAACTGGAAGGGTAGCTGTTTATCATTTCTTATTATGCTCTGAAATACGAGCATACTGTTTTTCATGTCGATTTTCGGTACTTTCGAACTTTGACGTTGAAGGGTAAATACCGCTACATGGACACAATTTATTTCGATAATGCAGCCACTACACCGCTTGATGAGCGCGTGCTGGAAGCTATGCTGCCCTACATGAAAAGCCACTACGGGAATGCAAATTCAGCGCACCATCTCGGCCAGAAAACAAAAGTAATTGTTGAAGATGCCCGGGAACAGGTTGCTGCCACCATTGGAGCCGAGCCTTCCGAAATTGTATTTACAAGTGGAGGTACAGAGAGCGACAATGCCGTTATAAATGGGGTGCTTGCTGTTTCCGGAAATAAGAAGGAAGTAGTTACCAACGAACTGGAGCATCACGCGGTATTACACCCCATCGAGTTTTCCAAAATGCGGGGATTCACTCCCCGGTTTGCTCAACCCATAGACTGTGGCACCATTACTGCTCAGGCCGTTGCTGATGTCATCACCGATCAGACGGCACTGGTTTCCATTATGCATGTGAATAATGAACTGGGCTGCATCAACCCAATGAAAGAAATAGCCGAGGTATGTAAGGAGCATGATGTTCTGTTTCATTCCGACACGGTGCAGAGCCTGGGGAAAATCCCGGTACATGTCGATGATCTTGGCCTCGATTTCCTCAGCGGAAGCGGACATAAGATTTATGGCCCTAAAGGGATTGGTATTATGTATGTACGAAACGGATCCAAATGGATTCCGTGGATGACGGGGGGATCGCAGGAGCGCCGACGACGGGGAGGTACGTTAAATGTTCCTGGTATTGTGGGTTTTGCCAAAGCACTTGAACTTGCCGTACAGGAAATGGAAGGTCAGCAGCAGCATTTTGGCCGGCTACGCTCCAGCATGCTCAACAAACTTCAAACGTCTGATACCTACACGTTTGCTATTAACGGCAGTGAGGAAAATGGGGTGAACCACATCCTCAATCTATCGTTCTTTGATACCGACGGGAAAGGCATTGATGGTGAAATGTTATTGCTTAATCTTGATATAGAAGGCATTTGTGTTTCTAACGGATCGGCATGCACTTCAGGTGCCATGGAGCCTTCTCATGTGTTAACCGGCCTCGGACTTGAGGAGGGAAAAGCCCGTTCAAGTATTCGCATCAGCTTTGGAAAACAAAATACAGAAGAAGAAGTTACGTATGTTGCCGACCGGCTGGACGCTACTCTTGAACGAATGTTTGCTCTTGTATAATGAATACATCCCTTTCTGTTTGCGTGTATTGCGGATCGCGCACTCCTGAATCATCTGCACTGAAGAATATCGCTGTTACCCTGGGAGAACGCCTCGTTAGCCAACACTGGAAACTGGTGTATGGAGGAGGTAAAGTCGGGATGATGGGCATCATTGCAGATACCGTACTTGAACATAATGGGGAAGTAATTGGAGTGATACCCACTTCACTTATGAAAGCGGAAGTGGCTCATACCGGAATACAACAGCTTATTGAAACTCCGAACATGCATTCGAGGAAAGCCAAGATGGAAGCTCTATCAGACGCTTTTGTTGTTTTGCCCGGGGGGTTTGGAACATTAGACGAGTTTTTTGAGATACTGACCTGGCGCCAACTCGGCTTTCACAACAAGCCTATTTTCCTGGTAAATATGGACGGTTATTTTGATGGGTTGCTCCAATTCTGTGCCTCAGCTTTTGACCATAACTTTCTGCGACCCGAAAGTCTCGAGTTGTTCGAAACGGTTGAGAATGCCGATCAGATCATTGAACGAATACGCGAGTATTACGCTTAGGCTGACCATGAAAACAGCACTACTAAGCGCTCTGATTATTTCTTGTTTTTTTAGTGCCTGCAGATCAACAAATTCCGATTCCAGCTTCATGTCAATCCAGGAACACATCCTTCCCGAATGCCCCTCCAGCCCGAACTGCAATCGTGAACAGGTGCTCTATCAGCAAGTGCCTGATACCCTTTTCTCGGTTACCAAGCAGGCATTAAACGACCTGAACCCTGTTGAAGCATTTGCAGAAGATGATTCGTTAACGATGCATGCTGTTTTCAGAATCCCTGTTTTTGGATGGAAAGATGATGTTCATATTGTTGTACAGCCCGCGGATGATTCTTCTTCCAGTGTGCTTCACATCCGAAGTGCCAGCAGAATCGGATATTCGGATCTGGGGGTTAACAAACGCAGGATACAAACCATAAAAAAAAGCATTAACACCTATTTAAGTAAATAATATGTATAACGGATTAGTACATGCCCACTCTGGATATGTGTGAAGATGAAGGCAAATAAGGCAACCTTTCGATCGGTGGCCGTGAATTCTTTTTTCCCC
>JBCBST010000141.1:0-7581 GCA_039819115.1 Bacteroidota bacterium | reverse complement strand
GGGGCAGTAGGGGGGAATGTAAAGGTGAGGAACTATAAAGAGAGTCTGTGTGCCCGATTACAGGCCATTGAGTACTTAAAAACGATTTCGATTGGTCGAATTGTAACATCTCAGTTAGGTATTTGCAGGATCATATCGGGTGCGTATGGTGCATTCAGACGTGACATTCTGGATACTATTGGCGGTTGGGATATCGGGCCCGGTCTTGATGGGGATATTACCGTGAAGATCAGAAAATGTGGGTACGATATACATTTCGAGTCCCGGGCTATATGTCTTACTGCTGCTCCAACCAGGTTAAAAGCGCTTCGTAAACAGCGATTACGATGGGATAAGTCATTGATAAGATTCAGAATCAGAAAACACAGAAACGTTTTTTTTCCAATGGCGAATTTCCGCTGGAGTAATTTTTTTTCAGCTTCAGAGAATATCTTTTACAACCTGATTCTCGATATAACCTGGATCGTGTACATGATTGATGTCTTGCTTAACTACACATCGCATCTGTTATTTATCATACCCATGAATTTTACCTTATATGTAGTCATGAATATAGCCCAGATGTGGTGTGTGCTTGCTGTTTCGGAAAGAAGAAGGGAGGAAACGGAGCTGATACGGTATCTTTTGCTTATGCCATTTTACACCGGAATCTATTTAAGAATCATTCGATCAGTGGCCTATTTTCAGGAATTGGTATTTAAACGATCGTATGAAGATCCCTGGAATCCGGAAAAAACATCGAGGATGGCAAAGCGATACGGATTGTGATAAGAACAACCTTGTAAAACGTAAGAAAAGGGTACTTTGTTACACCACAATTCTAGAACAATATCCCGGAAAAGCATGTGTAATTTTTTTAACCCCGACTTTTAATTCATTCATAACGGGTTGATTTCTGGTGATGATCTGTTGTTAGGAGTTTGACTCCATAAGTCAAAAAATAGTGCTCAGGTACTCAGGAAACGCCATTTTTTGTAGCTTAAGATTCATGGCTGAAACAGGAATGTTCACCAATTTTCATTCTTCTCCTCTCTGTTAAACGTAGATTATTTTTTTTTTAAAATTCTTCAGTTCTGTTTATTCTACACCAGATGTTTTTTCATCTAATTACAATTAACTAAGAATAACAACTATGTTCAAAAAGCTACAATTGTCTGTTATTGTTGCGCTTATGATGTGCGCAACTGCTTTTTCGCAGGCAAATAATTTGCAAGGTGTTGTAAGAGACGCCACTACTGGTGAACCGTTGGCAGCCGTTACGGTATCTGTTAAAGGTGAAACCAGGGGTACAACTACAAACGAATTTGGTATTTACAGTATCAATGTGTCTTCCGGTGACGTACTGGTTTTCTCATTTGTAGGATTCGTTACTCAAGAAATTGTCTTTGAAGGTCAATCCACTCTCGACGTTGACCTCCAAAGTGATGTACAACTATTAGAGGATGTCGTTGTTGTTGCATATGGTAGCCAAAAACGGAAAGCCATTACGGGTGCTGTATCAACAATTAATAAAGAGTTTATTGAAGCACGACCTATTACCACCTTCCAGACAGCCCTTCAGGGTACTGCTCCTGGGGTTTCGGTAAGTAATACTACTGGTCAGCCTGGTGCGGGAGCCAGTATCCAGATTCGTGGTGCGGGATCGCTAACAGCTAGTACACAGCCATTGTACGTAGTTGATGGTGTGCCTGTTGTAAACTTAGATGCCTCCGGCGTTGCGGTACAAAACGTATTGAACACATTAAACCCAAGTGACATCGAAAGCATCAGTCTTCTTAAAGATGCCTCAGCTTCTGCGCTGTACGGTTCACGTGCTGCAAACGGGGTTGTATTGATCACCACTAAGCGTGGACAGCGTGGTCCTGCCCGTGTGAACGTTCGCGTTCAGCGTGGTTTCAACGATCTTGCGGTTGAAACACACGAAACATTGGGTGCTGAGCAGTACTATCGTACGTTCTATCAGGAGTACTATGCAGATAACGTTGCTGCCGGTCAGTCTGCTGCCGATGCTGCTACCAACGCAAACAACAGCACAATCACCTTGATTACTGGTCGTTCTCCGGTTCCTGTTAACCCATTCAACAACAACCAGCCTATGAGCGGTGCAAATGGCGCGCTTAACGCAGGTACTTCGTTGCTGTATGACACTGACTGGATGGACGAGACCATCAGCAGTGGTGTTAACACCGAGTACGATGTGAATGTTTCTGGTGGTAATGACCGTACTCAGTACTACTTGTCCGCTAACATCTTTGAGCAGGAAGGTCTGATTCCATTGAGTGACTTCAGCCGGGGTTCTTTCCGTATGAACATTGACACGGATGTTAACGATTGGTTAAACGTTTCTTTCCAGACGAACAACGTTATTACCGAGCAAAACAACCAGGGAACGGGTGGTTCTGCATCTAACCCATTCCGTTTTGCCAACCTTACGTCAAACGTGTATCCGTTCTTCGAGCGTGATGCCAACAACCAGGTTGTTGTTGACCCTGTTACTGGCGAGCCTCAGTACAACTTCAACTCGAACGTAGTACTGGATTTTCACCCCGTTGGTATTCCTGAGTTAGATCGTCGTTTAAATGAGAACATGCGTTCTACCAATAACCTGAACTTCCTTGCCAATGTAACCGACGATATCTCTGTTGCTTCTAACCTCAGTCTTGATATCATCAACAGTAAGGATAACTTTTTCTGGAACCGTCAGCATGGTGATGCTGAGCCGGTTGGTGGTCGTTCTCAACAAGCGTACAACCGTTATGTTACTCTGAACGTATCTAACCAGGTTCGATTCAATAAAGTCATTGACGATCATTCTGTTGACTTCTTAGTTGGTCAGGAGTATTTCTCTCGTCATGATGAGTTTATGACTGCTCAGCGTACCGGTTTTGCTACCGACATCCTTACTGAAGTAAGTGCAGGTACTGTAATTACAGCTGCTACTTCTTCATTCTCAGATCGTCGTATCCTTTCCTTACTTTCTCGAATGAACTACGGGTTCCGTGAGAAGTATTTCGTAACGGCCAGTTTACGTCGTGATGGTGCTTCTGAATTCGGTACTGAACAGAAATGGGGTACTTTCGGTTCGATTGGTGCTTCCTGGATCATCAGTCAGGAAAGCTTCCTGAGAGAAGTTGATTTCATCGATAACTTAAAGTTCCGTGCCAGCTGGGGTACCACGGGTAACAACAGCATCGGCGCCTATGCTGCACTGGGTCTGTTAGACTTCGGTTCCGGCTTTGACTACAACGGTGAGCCAGGTAGTACCTATACTCAGCTTGCAAACCCAGATCTGAAGTGGGAAGTAATTACCACTACGGATATTGGTATGGAGTACGAAATCCTTGACAATCGCCTAAGTGGTGAATTGGTATACTACGAGCGTACAAGTGCCGATCTCTTATTTGGTCAGCCTATTCCTGTTTCTTCTGCTGGTTTCTCTGAAATCACGACTAACCTTGCAGAAATGAGAAACTGGGGTATGGAAGCCTCGTTGAATTACCGTGTGGTAAACAACAAAGACCTGATCTGGAGCGTGTATGGTAACCTTACTACTGTGAACAACGAAATCACCGAACTTCCGGTAGAATTTGTTCAGGAAGGAACCAAGCGGTTCGAAGAAGGCCGTGACCGGTACAGCTACTTCATCCAAGAGTGGGCTGGCGTTGATCCGGAAAATGGTGCTCCACTGTGGTACCAGGATGTAGTGGATGCTGAAGGTAACCCAACTGGTGAGCGAACTACCACCAGCACCTATGCTGATGCGGATCGTTACTACGTAGGTTCTTCTCTACAGGATCTGTTTGGTGGATTCGGAACCAGCGTGAATTACAAAGGCTTCGACGTAAATGTATTGTTCTCTTACGGTCTTGGCGGCCAGGTATACGACTTTACACGAGCTGAATTGACGCATTTGGGTGAAAACCCAGGAACTCAGTTGAGTACGGAAGTACTGGATGCATGGACTCCAGAAAACACAGATACTGATGTACCACGTTTTGGAATCAACAACTCGGATAACTTCAATTCCACTTCTTCCCGATTCCTGTATAACGGTGACTTCCTGCGCCTGAGAAACTTAACGCTAGGCTATTCTTTAGATCGTGAGCTGTTAAGCAAAATAAATGTTCGGAATCTACGTGTATTCGTAGTAGGTGAAAACCTGCTAACCTTTTCAGCACTTGAAGGGCTAGACCCGGAAGTGCCTAGAAGCGGTAACACGAATAACATCTTTCCGGCAGCTAGAACTATTACTTTCGGATTCAATATCGGATTCTAATCTAAATCATTATGAAAAATATGAGATTACTTTTTATTCCATTACTTGTGATGGCACTCTCGTTTAGTGCCTGCGATGATGATCGGTTGCTAAACCCAGATCCACCCTTGGCTATTACCATTGATCAGGCATTTACGAATGCAGAAATATTCCAGACCTACATGAATGGGATATATGATGAATTATCAGATGGCGCTAACATGCCACGTCTTGTGCCTTGGGTAGATGTACGTGGTGGAGATGCCTTGGTAATTCCAACCGGTAACTTCAGCCGTTACCCGATTGAGTATAACTTCACGGAAACTCCAAACGCGGCTTACGGATCCGATGATCAGTGGTTCCAGGCCTATGACATCATCGGTCTGTGTAATCCAGCACTTCAAGCACTTGAAGATCCTGATGTGCCACTCACTGATGACACAAAAGCGTTGTTCGAAGCAGAGTGCCGTGCATTCCGTGCGCTCTCGTACCACAACCTGATTCGTATCTTTGCACAGCCTTATGCTGCCGGTAGAGATAACCTTGGTGTTCCTCTCTCATTAACACCTGCATCACCTACTGATGAGCCTTTGCCAAGAGCAACTGTAGGTGCCGTTTACGATCAGATGGTAGCTGACCTTGTTCGCGCCGAAGCTATTATGCCTGCTACTGCAACCGACATCTTCAAATGGACCCGTAAGTCCATCCAAGGTGTGCTTGCACGTGTGTACCTTGATATGGGTATGTGGACAGAAGCCGCTGCTATGGCTGAAGCTGCACTCGACGGAGTAACACTGATGACTGCTGCTGAGTATCAGGCAGGATTTGATGAAGCTACTTCTGAGTGGTTACTAGGTGGTGGTATCACTGCTGATGATAACAACGGCTTCGTTTCTATACACTCTTTCTGGGATACCCGTCGTTTGGGTTACAGCAGCTTGAGATTAGACATGACCTTTATTGATGATAACTTCACAGCTACCGATGCCCGTGGATTTCCGCTGCTACGTGTTGACGGGGCTGGTGCACCGATCGTGTCTACGGCTTACATCACGAACAAGTGGGAGCATAACACTGGTTTCAACCAGGATGAAGTATACATGAGAGCTTCTGAAATGTACCTGATTGCTGCTGAAGCATATGCACGACTTGGTGGAGCCAACGAAACAAGAGCGAATGAGTTACTGTTCGCTATTCAGTCCAGAGCAGACGCCGCTGCCGTTGCTACGAACGCATCTGGTCAGGCCCTTATCGACGAAGTACTTCTGGAACGTAGAAAAGAGCTATACGCGGAAGGATTCCGATACTTCGACCTACAGCGTCTACAACTTGACCTTGAGCGCAGCGCAGCTGGTGGTCACTATGCAAATCCTCTGAACATTCCGTTTGGTGATTTCAGACGACTATCTCCGATTCCACAGTTCGAGCTTGACGGTAACCCAAATATCCGTCCTCAGCAGAACCCAGGATACGGTAACTAAAAACCATAGTTAGCGATGTAATAACACAGTCGCACCGGTTTTATAAAAGGCAGCATGTTTACATGCTGTCTTTTTTTTGTCGAGGATATTGCGGTACACACGGATACTACATCAATACTGTTTTTCTATAGATATGGGGAGCTTCTTTAAACCATTCCATATCGTGTAAGTTAGCTGTACCGTCTCTATACTATCTGTTTTCCAAGGCTAACGAACAAATACCTTTCTTACAGATCGCGCTTCCCGTATACCATTTAGTACAACGATAGGGAAAAGGGGAGACTGACATTACCAGGCTGAGGATAATGAGAAGAACAGGTAAAGGAGAGGTTAGGTTAGGTAAAGGGTATCCTTATTATTGCATAGCAAGCTTATGTACAGAAGAAAGATCGAGACTTAGAAGTACGGGAATAGGAAACCAGACAGATTTAGGTATACAGATCCTTAGTAACGCTGTATTACAAGGTATCGAATAAGATAACACCGGTTTCCCAGGCCCGGATTTGCTGGTAATAAAGCTGGTAATAAAACTGAGACCGCTCAACCAGGTAATTATCAAATCCAAAGTGTATGGACTTGGTATTAGGTCGGATGAAAAAGAAGTTGCTCTGGTTATCGTAGAGATTGGTGGTATAGGACCACTGTAAACGGTCAAGGTTTCTTCTGATCAGAAACGGACGTCCAAAAAGGATGTATATCATTCCCTGGTCAGTCTTCCAACCTTCCTTATACGTCGAAAAGAGTTTATTAGCTTCTTCTACCCGTTCGTAAAATAAGAGTATGGTATCTTTAGCCCGTTGTTTTGTGCTTATATTTTTCAGCCAGTAGGTATCAACAGCATTTTTTAAGCGATCAGGGTCCTTAATGTCCATCAACTTTTTATGATCCTTCTCCGACATTAACAAACCCAGGGGCTCGGCAAGATCCAGAGGAGACCGGACATATGGAAAATTGGGCCCTACAATACCAAAATCGACTTTTTGGTTCTTAATTTCTCTCCCGCTAGCTAGCTCAACAGAAACCTCTGCACGGTAGTTACCACGTGCCAGGTCGGTGAAATTCAATTCAAAGATGATAGGTCCGGGATTTTCAAATAGCCGCCGTCTGATGGTTTGTATAACTCTGGGCTTGGAGTAATCAATACCCTTGAATTCCAGATCGGACTGACTGTAATTATTGAAAGGCAATGGGCGGGAAAATGAAGAATCTGATACGAACTTTGAAAGGGTGGTGGTAATGATGAGCTCTTCACTTTTATTGAGTATGGTATAATTCAACGACAACGAATCGAAGTAAGCCGGAATATTGTAGTGTTTAACGGTTTCAATTCCGAATTCTTCACTTTTTATGAATAGTACCGGGTCTGATAACTCTACCTCACTGTTTTCATCAGAAAAGTCGAGAACGCTCACGTATTTTTGATAATACGTAGTTTTATCTGTGTTCCTGTCGGTAAAAGCTACATCTACCCGATAGTCCCCGGGCCTGTCAACAAAGAACTCGTGATACTCCATTTGAGAATCACTCTGAGATCGTTTCTCGTCTGCGCTCGTTTTTACCAGTAAGTCATCAAATTTACGGTGAGCCAGATTGTCGTTCTCTCTGTAAATATTAATTTCGTACGCTAATTCTGCAGTAAGCTTATCTTCTTCTTTTTTAAGGATAAGGCTGCTTAACAGGATTCGGTTATCAATACCAATAAATGAAGAATCGTTTCTAAAAAAAGAATAGGATACCGTGTTAACTTCCGGTAGCCCAATGATATAATCGCTGTCTGTATCTGTTTTTTATCCGGTTGTTCTTCATTAAAGCCAGATAAAAACATCAGAAATCCCAACATCGATT
>JBCBST010000140.1:2499-7734 GCA_039819115.1 Bacteroidota bacterium | reverse complement strand
AGTTGAGAAGTCTTTGAACTGCGTTTAAATAATCTACCAAAAAAGACCACGATCTGTTTCATACCAACTGAAATAGCCGGTGTGATGTACAAGGTAAAGATAACTCCAAACAGCAGCCCGCCAATTACCGCTTTTGCTAAAGGTGACCATATTTCAGCTCCGGCACCAAGTTCAAGAGAAAGAGGAACCATGGAACAGATCGTCGTAATGGCCGTGAGTAAAATGGGCCGCAGGCGTCGTGTACACGCTTCCAGTACCCCGGTCAGGAATTGAGAATTCCGGCTTAAATCGAATGACATACCACGGGTATTCAAATGCATATAATCCACCAGTACGATACCGTTATTCACGATGATACCAACCAGCATAAACATACCAACCTGGGCTGTTTGGCTCAGCGGGGTTCCGATCACATACAATCCAACCAATGCTCCGAATAAAGCCATTGGAATACACAACCAGATCACAAAAGGATCTCTGAAGTTTTCAAACAGAGAGGCCATGATCATAAACATAAGTATTAAGGCGCCCACACCTGCATATAAAAACTGGCTGAAATCGGCGCGAAATGCATTCGTTGCTCCGGTAAAATCGTATCGATAGCCCTCTGGAAGCACTACATCATTCTCCAGAAAATCAATAATCCCGGCACGGTATTCTTCTGCACTTCCGTTTACCTGAATTCTCACATCCAACAGGATTTCCCGGTTTCGCTTGCTAAATGAGTCGACCCCCTGGGTAGCTTTGAATTCGCCGACTGCCATAACCGGAATGCGTTGATCTTCAAACTGGGCAACTTCCAGATCGAACAAATCTTCTCGGGAAGCTAACGCTTCTTTGGACGTGCGTACTTCAATGGGGATTTCCCGACCATCTGCCCGGAAAAAACCAGCCTGGTTACCCAATGTCTGGGTGCGCAGTGCCTGTGCAATGGTTCGAATATCCGTGTTTAACCGGCTCACTCGTTCCCGGTCTAAAATGAACTGCAATTCGGGGGTTGGATCGGTTCGCCCATTATCTACCGATATAACCGCAGGATCTTCCAGTAACCGGTCTTCAATACGGGTTGAGATATCGGTCAGCACCCCAATTTCAGGGCCGACCAGAGAGAGACGAATAGAACCACTACCGCCACGGAATCCCCGCCCGCCAAAGTTGTTTCCACCTTCAACCGATACATTTACCCGCACGCCAGGAGATACCAGTTCCTGCCGGAGGGCAGCGGCTAATTCTGTAGTCGTTATTTCCCGTTCGGCTTCAGGAACAAGGGTCAGACTGATATTACCGGAGTTGCTTTGCACCGTCCAGCGGCTTCGCCCAAATGAAGAAACCACCGTTTCGATCTCTTCTTTGTCTTTTAATTTCTCATAGAATTCGTCCATCACAGCGATGGTACGCTGTAGCTTACTACCTTCCGGAAGGCGGATTCTTACGTCAATCTCTCCGGAATCAGATTCCGGGAATCCCTCTTTATCAATGGTATTGAATAAGAATAATGTACCGCTAAGAACGCCCATCAAGGCCAGCGCGGGCACCCATTTATGATGCAGAAACCAGTTTAAAGATCGTGAATATCCCTGTTCCAGCTTATGAATGGCTTTGAACATCACATTTCTGTTGTTGAACTGTTTCGCATCCAATACCAACACAGAGAGAACAGGCACCAACACAATCGAAGCGATGAATGAAATCCCGATCGCAAAGCTGATCGTAAGAGCAAATTCGCGGAATAAGGCTCCCTGGAATCCCGATATGAACATAATAGGAATGAATACACCGAGGGTTGTTAACGTAGACCCAAGCAAGGCTCCGATCACTTCATTTGTACCTTCAAGAGCAGATTGGTATCGCGTACCCCCTTCTTCCAGCTTACGGGCTATGCTTTCCGAGACCACAATGGCATTATCCACCAAAAGTCCGATAGCAAGGGCTAAAGCAGAAATCGTAAAAATATTCAGGGAGAGATCGGTAGCAAACATAGCAGCGAAACTGGCCGCAATAGAAACCGGTATGGTAGTAGCAACAACAAGCGAAATTCTCCATCCTCCCATAAAAATTACAATCACAACCACGACCACAACCAGTGCGCCCAGGGCTGACTGAGACAAGTTGTTGATCGAATCATCGATTACCCGTCCTTCATCCGAAAGCACCTTAAGCTCGACTCCAGCTGGCAGAATCTCATTAATCGACGGCACAGTGTTTTTGACGGCATTAACCACGTCTAGCGTGTTCGCATCCGAGTTTTTTTGCACCTCTATGGAAACACTGTTTCGCCCGTTTACTTTTACAAGACTGGTAACTTCGGTAAACCCATCCGATACCATGGCCACATCTTGTACCCGTATGGGAATCCCATTTTCTGAAATCTTAACGATGGTATTCTCAATTTCCTCAACCGTGGTGTACATCGACTGAGCCCGAACGCTGTAACTAATGCTTTGTGCCAGCACATTACCGATAGGGAGTTGGGCATTATTTGAGCTAATGGCGGTCTCAATATCTTGTGGCACCAAATCATGTTGAGCCAGTTGCATCGGGGTTACATCCACATAAATGCGCCGTTCCAAACCGCCACGTGTATCGGCCGAGGCGAGTCCTACCAACCGCTCAAGCCGTGCTTCAACCGTTTCCACGGCAATATTCCGAAGCTCATCCAATCCTCTGATATCAGAGTTGAGACTCAATTGCATGATGGGGCGGCTCTCCGGATCGAATTGAAAAATGACCGGTTCGCGGGCAGTAGCAGGTAGTTCATCGCGAATCTGGTCAATCGCTTTTTGAACTTTGAGTTCTGTTTTTCGGACATCGGTCCCATCATACAGCCTCATTCGGATGAAGGCATTACCCCGGCTTACGCTGGCTTCTAACGATTCAATGCCTTCAATGGAGGAAACTGCTCCCTCAATAGGTTCTACCAATAAGCGGTTAATATCTTCTGGTGCCACATTATTAAACCCAGTGGAAATGGCCAGAATAGGAATATTAACACTTGGGAATAACGTAACTCTAAGGTTAGTTAAGGAGAATACGCCAAATCCAATGGTGATGATCGTGATCATAATCACGGTAATGGGGCGCTTCAGGATACCGTCGGTTAAGGTGAATTTTTTCATGCCATTACCTCCTCTGCTAATGGATCAAATTTGTTTGAACTCTCAAACCCAAACCGTTCCACCGTTTTATTGATGACGTTATAAATACATGGTACTACAAACAGCATCAGAATGGTAGACATGGTTAACCCACCAATTACAGTTCGGGCCATGGGGCTCCATGTTTCGGAACCTGCACCCAGTTCTAATGCCAGGGGAACCATGGAAAGAATCGTGGTAAGAGCCGTCATCAGAATGGGGCGAAGTCGCCGTGTGGCACCATCTACTATCGCTTCTTTTCGTTCGACACCCCGGGCTTGCAAGATCTTGATATAATCGATCATCACAATCCCGTTATTCACAACGATGCCCGAAAGCAGGATGAGGCCTACCATAGACGTTACACTCACCGAAGTTTCTGTGGCCCATAAGATCAGCAGCACTCCCGAAAGAGCAAGCGGGATGGTAAAAAAGATAATAAAAGGCTCGACCAGACTCTCGAATTGTGAAGCCATAACCATATAGGTCAGTATGGCAGCAATTAAAAAGGCAATCATCAAAAACCCGAATGATTCCGCCTGTTCTTCAGCCGACCCGGCTAACTGGTATCTATACCCATCTGGCCACTCGATTTCATCAAGCAGAGTACGGGCTGAAGCTGTAGCCGTTTTCAGGTCAATCTGGTCAAGCTCTGTCCGGATCTCAGTAACCCGCTCCTGGTTAATCCTCAGTACGTTAGTAGGACCATTGTATCGCTCTATGCGGGCCAGATTTTTCAGGGGCATCCAAGTACCGTCCGGTGTTTGAACCTGAAGATTTTCAAGATCATTGGACTGTGCTTTATCTCTTGGATCCAGTTCAACCAATACCTCAAACTCGACGCCCTGGTCTACAAAACTGGTGGCAACATTTCCTTGTACTGCATTACTCACGGCCGTTGCAACCTGATTGGTGTTCATGCCTACAAGCGAAATACGCTCCCGGTCCATAACCAGCCGTAATTCCGGCCTTCCCTGATCAGCCGTGCTGTATGCACTAACCACACCCTCAATCTGTGCCAGTTTTTCTTTTACCCCATCCGACAAGTCTTTGCGGATGTCGCCTTCGTACCCATAAATCTGTACGATTAACCCATTTTCTCCATCAGGGCTTAACGGATCCTGGATGGTCTCCTGGATATCAACTCCGGGTACTACGGTTAAATCCACTAACACATCAGATACAATCTGAAACTGTGTGCGGGAGCGCTCTTCCTGAGGCACTAATTCCACTCGTACAATTCCCTGAAAACCACCCGGGCTGTCTGCGCCCTCAATGCCTTCTTTATCTCCAAAGTCTGAAACGACCAGACGGGCCTCTGGTACTTTATCGCGTATGATGCTTTCCACCTGCGAAATGGATCGTTCCAGTTCTAACAGACTCACTCCAGGTTCACGGGACACCTGAAGGCTGAATGCGCTTTCATCTACCCTCGGGAAAAATTCCCCACCTAATTGATTGAACAGCGGTAGCGTAGCGACAAATAGAAGCACCGCTGCGCCGATAATCGTACCGCTTCGGTCTACGGCTTTGTTTAAAGCAGAAGAATACCACCGTTCCAGTTCTTCTAACCGGCTTTTTAAAAACCGGAATAAAGAATTTTTGCTTTCAAACGATTCAACACCCCCTTTAAAAAACTGGGACGTCATCATTGGAATAAGCGTGAGGGCAACCAGTGATGAAACCGAAAGTGAAAACGAAATCGTGAGTGCAAGGTCTCGAAAGAGAAATCCGGCGATACCCGGTACAAAAAGGATGGGAAGAAAAACCACCAACGTGGTGAGGGTAGAGATAACAACCGGCACTGCTACCTCCTTGGCTCCAAGCACCGCCGCTTGTTTTCGATCAGAACCCTGTTCCCTGAACCGGAAAATGTTCTCAAGCACTACTACTGCATCATCCACAACCATACCAACGGCGAGTGTAAGTCCGGAAAGAGAAATGATGTTCAAACTCAGATTAGCAAAGTCCATAACCGCGAAGGTGGTCACGATAGACACCGGAATAGAAATTGCAATAATTAACGCGGACCGTCCGCTCCTTAAAAAAGCCAGTAAAATGAGTACAACAAGAATAACCGCCTGCAATCCGGTTAATAACG
>JBCBST010000140.1:0-2489 GCA_039819115.1 Bacteroidota bacterium | reverse complement strand
AACAAGTTTTGGATAGAAAGCTGTATAAAATCGGCTTTGTTGGTCAATACGTCGATGCTCACATCCGGCGGCAGGCTTCTTTTAATTTCGTCCAGGTTTTCGATCACAGCCGCTGCTGCTGTTACAACATTAGCATCACTTTGGCGGTATACATTTACAATTACCCCATCTTCCCCGTCCACATGCACGTTCCCGATGGGTTGAGCAATACCATCTTCAACGCGGGCCACATCTTTAAGCAATAACGACTGCCCCTCTCTAACAGCGACAACGGTACTTCGAATCTGTTCCACGCTTTTAAACTCACCAATGGTGCGTAAGGAATACACCGTATTTCCTTCGATGAGCTGTCCGGCCGGTACTTGAATGTTTTCAGCGTTCAACCGTTGGCCTATGGTGGCAATATCTACATTGTAGAATCGCATCTTTTCGTTATCGATCGTAACGTTGATCTGGCGCTGCAGTCCACCTGATGTTTCAGCTGATGCAATTCCATTCACGCGTTCCAATCGTTGTTCAAGTACCTGATTGGCATAGGTACGCAAATCCCGGGGGCTCCGCGCATCAGAAGTAACGGTTAGTACAACGATGGGCTCCTGGTTGGGATCATAACTGAATACCAGGGGTGTTTCCGCATCGCGAGGTATAGAACGTTGCACAAACCCTAACTGCTTACGAACGTCGTTTTCAGCTTCGTATAAGTCCGTGCCCCAGTTAAAATTCAGTTTAACAACCGATGCTCCCTGGCTGGACAGGGATCGCACTCTGCGAATACCCGAAATACTTCCCACCTGTTCCTCGATGGGACGGGTTACCAGAGCTTCAATATCTTCAGGTGCAACCCCCTCGTAACTGGTATACACCGTGATGGTTGGAAATGAAACATCCGGGTATAAGTTCAACCGAAGCTGCATTACTCCAAACACGCCAAACCCAATCAAGATCAGGCTGGTCATTAAAAAAGTGATGGGCCTTGCGACCGCAAGTTTTGAGAGACCGCCCATGATTAATTGGTTGGGGTATTGCTGGCCGTTCTCAGACTATCCATAAAGGCACGTCGCTCATCCTGGGTCATAGACTGCATGCGCTGTCGGATTTTAGCCCGCTCTTCATCGCTCATATTTTGGAACGCGGCACGCATTCCGCCACCACCGCCAGGGCGTTGACCACCTTGCTGTGCACGGGCTTCCCAGCCTCCCCGCTGCCCTTGACCGCTTGCACTGCTATCGCCTTGAGCAATTTCGCCACGTTGAGGTGCGGTAAACGCCGAACCTGTGGAAACACGAATACGTGCGCCATCACGAAGTCCGGTTTGACCGGTAACAATGATATTCTCACCCGATCTTAACCCCGATACCACTTCAATCTTATCTCCTTGCTCAATACCAAGGGTAAGTTTGCGTAACTCTGCGGAGGAATCACCAACAGCAACAAACACGGAATAGGTACGGTCTAGTTGAATGGTGTTCGATTCGGGCTCGATAACAGTTTCTACTTTTTCAACGAGAGCACTTCTGGGAACGGTAATGGCTTGTGGTTTTACCGTGATATCAATCACATTTTCAGTAAGTACCCCCGGGTAAATAGAGCTGCCAAGTTCAGTAAGGGTAACCACAACTTCGCCTAACCCGGTGGTGGCATCCAACTGCGGGCTTTTACGCGATATAATACCTTTGGCTGTAGGATTCTCCTCGCTTGATACTCTTAGATTAACTTCCTGCCCTACACGTATCTCTCTCCAGTCCTGAACCGGCAGAAAAATGCGGGATTCATATCCCGTGGTGTTGGCTATTTCAAAAATAGCCTGGCCGGCTGTCGCGATATCACCTTCAGCAAGATTACGGATGGTTACCACCCCGTTTACCGGTGAGCGAACTTCAGTATTGTCGTAGTTTTCCTGTGCCTGGGTTAACGATGCGTTTGATGTCTCAAGCTGAGCCAAACTGGTCTGATAATTAGAAAGAGCAATATCATATTCCGACTGACTGATGGCTCCTGCATCCAGCAATTGTTCCTGGCGTATCAACTGGGTGCTATCACGTTGAACATTAATTTTGCTTTGCTGTACCTGAGCCTGAGCCTGAATGCGTTGATCTTTGAATGTGGCATCGAAGATTTTGGCAACCAACTGGCCCCGTCGCACTTCATCCCCTAAATCAACATATAATTTTGTAATGCGATTAGAAACCTGAGGGGTAATGGCCACGATGTCCTGAGCCCGAACGGTGCCATACGCGCGAACCTGGTCCGCAATAAGCGTTCGGTTTACCGCTTTGGTTTCTACGCTGGTTACCCGGCCAAAGCTTCCACCTCCCCGGGCAAATTGAGACCAGCCACCCTGGCCTCGTGATGATGATGCTTCTTCTTTGCCTCCGCAACCGATAACGAGCAGGGCCACAAAGAGTAATGATGTTAGTTTTTTGATCACTGTTTTGATATTGAAGTATTTGTACGGTGCATTAGACGCCAAAATTTTTTTTTTAGTTCGG
>JBCBST010000139.1:0-7879 GCA_039819115.1 Bacteroidota bacterium | reverse complement strand
GTGATACTCACGGTCACCGGTTTTATCGGGTAAGCCAATATCAAGGTTTGATGGTGGTTTTTGAAACGGGTAATTCTTTGCACCATGAATAGAAAAGGTATATACCGAATCATCATCCCTGAAGATCTCGGCCGTTCCGTTACCCTGATGCACATCACAATCAATAACCATTACCTTTGAAACCCACTTCGATAGTTGTAGTGTTCGGATGGCAACGGCTACATCGTTATACACACAAAAACCTTCGCCATGATCGGGCATAGCATGATGGGTACCTCCTGCAAGATTACCTGAAAGACCATCCTGAAGAGCCATCAGACAGGCATTCATGGTTCCCTGAACCGCAAGACGTGAACGGACACCAAGCGATTTGCTCCAGGGCAGCCCCATTCTCCGGATTTCTTTGCGGTCCAGCTCTCCGGTCCATACCGCGTTGGCATATCGCTGGGTATGAGCCAGGACCAGATTACTGAAGTCAACCATGGATGGAGCTACAACTTCTTCTTCAGAAACAATATGCTTATCCAGCAGATATCGGTGCAATCCGGCAAATTTCTTCATCGGGAACACATGATCATCTGGTATATCGGCGTGGTAACCGGTGGTATAGCTAACCCTCAACAGTATTCAATTTGATGAGCGCCGCCATACGACCACTTTTTGTGCCCTGGCGACGGTATGAATAGAGCTTAGAATCGCCAAATGTGCACCGATCGTTCACTTCTATGTGGGATGATGAGATACCGGCTTTTTGAAGCTGATACACCACAAAACCGGATAAGTCCACATGTGGCTTCGGATACGCCGATCGATTCACAAATACATCGGGAAACTGCCCGGCTACCTCCTCTCCAACTTCAAAATGTTGTTGAGAGATACATGGACTTACAAAAGCTTTCATCGTAGCAGGCTCTGCACCCAGGGTGTGCATATGATGTACCCCATTCGGGATGATTCCGGCTACGGCGCCTCTCCATCCTGCATGAAATGCACCAATCACACCATGAACCGGGTCGGATAGTAATACAGCCGCACAATCAGCCACAAGAATAGCCAGTGTGAGATCCTGTTGCCGGGTGATTAACCCATCCGTTTCTGATACTGTACCGGGTTCATATACTTCTTCTATTCGGGCACCATGCACCTGGTGCGCAAAAACCGCATGATCTAAATCAGAGCCCAGATGGTCCAGCAAAACCCTCCTGTTTTCAAGGACAACGTCTTTACTCTCATGGGTATTCAACCCCACATTCAATCCCGCTATGCTCTTTTCACTGTGGTATGCTGTGTTTGCTTCTGTGAACAAAGCGGTAACGGTATGCCCGTCTGAGAGACGGGGAACAATGATATCAAGCGGGGAAGTATTCATTTAATCGCATGCTCACGAGGCCGGTTGGAAATTCCTTACCTGTCCAGAGTTCAAAAGCCTTGGCGCCCTGGAAAATTAGCATATCCAACCCTCCGATAGTGCGTTCTGCCCCTGCTTTCTGAGCCTGTTTAAGAAAGGTCGTTTCACGGGGATTGTAGACAATATCGTAACAGATTTTACCGGATAAAGCTGCTATCTCTGCGTCTTGTACCGGTGAGGCTGCTGTATTTGGAGACATCCCAAGCGGTGTGGCATTAACGATCATCACCGCCTCGTCTTCATATGCCATCCAGTTATCATACCCACAAAAGATAACATCATCGGAGGGAGTCTGGTAATGACCGGGTTTTCGACTTACCAGTACAATTTCAGTCACGCCAAACTCCCGGAGTGCATACATAATGGCTTTTGTAGCTCCCCCTGTGCCAAACAGAATAACCCGTTCGCCGGCCAGATCATCGGCATACGCTTCAATAGGAACCGAAAACCCATAGGCATCGGTGTTATTGCCAACCAGTTTACCATTGCTCTTTACAATGGTGTTAACCGCTCCAATTTCAAGAGCTTCCGGACTAAAAGAATCCATTACATCAAGCAGGGTTTCTTTATGAGGAATGGTAATATTAGCACCCAGAAACGAAGGGCTATTCGTGTGGGCGATAAGTGTGGGCAGCTCTGCCATGGGTACAGCCACCGCATGGTAACTGGCCGACATTCCATAGTGCTGAAGTGCGGTGTTATGCATAACAGGCGAAACACTATGCGAAACCGGGCTGCCGATTAACAGATAATGAGGGGCCTTTGCCTGATCGGTATGCAGAAACTCGGAGATGGTCATATGATATATAGACAAAAAAAATCCCGCTGGCCTGTACAGGAGCGGGATCTAAGAATAAAAATTCGATTAAGCAGTCACGCTTTCTTCGTTTGGCTCTAGCGAAGTTTCCTTGAAGGTTCCATTCTCGGCAAGCTCTTTGAACTTAGTCAGGTCTTTGACCAGTTGTTCTGCAGTGTTGTCGATGAATGAAGCTAACTCCTCACTGGGATCTCCGAAAAATGTTCGGTAATCAAGTGAAAACTCAACACGTGTACGTTCGCCATTATCAAGCGGTGTAAAACGGATGGTTCCAGTCTGATTTAGATTTCCGTTGATGGTGATCCAAGCAAAGCGGGTATTACGCAAGTTGTCGATCAAATTAGTGGTCCAACGAAACTCTTCACCACCGATGGTAGTTTGATATTCGAAAGTCTGAGAGTTGATGCGCTCAACTTTCTCGACGTGTTCTAGGAATTTAGGATATTCAACAGGATTACTAAGGAGTTCGTAAACTTTGGCAAGAGGTAAATCAATCTCGATTCTTTCGTGCGCCATATTGGTTGTACTCAATGATTATGATCGTTTGAATTAATCGTTGATGAATAAATAGCCGTGGATACAGGGAAGATTTATCCATATGACTCAAATTTACACATTTAATGACTAAGCCTCAACGCTTGTTAAAACTGAACCCCTACCCCAAGACCAACTTAATGCTTCCAAAACAACAACTTAAAAAGGGTTTATTTTTTTTCTTGGTTCTTACTTTTTTTACTGTACCTTACCAAGCTATTTCACAGGTTATCACAAGCGGAAACCTCCGAAACTACAACGCAGTACTCACTGCAGAAGATAACCAGTTCCTTGTTGGGCGTAACAGAGCCAATCTCTTTTTTGAACGCGATCTTGTCTCCGGTTCTGCTTACATCAATACACAGCTGATCAATGACTATACCAAATCGGGTAACGAAATCATCTTCGATCTCAGAGAAGCGTATGTTGATTTATACCTTGGCGATTGGGATGTACGAGTAGGTAAACAGATTTTCTCTCAGGGACGTACAAATGGCGTTTTCATCACCGATATTCTTTCTCCCCTCGACCTGAGCGAAGGCCTCACACTCAGTAACGATATCATAAAACTGGGTATTCCTGCGCTGAAAGCCACACGTTATGTAGGTGATAATTACATTGAAGCCGTCATCACGCCCACCTTTCAAAGTCATACCCTGCCTTCCACCGATTCGCGATGGTTTGTGAACACACGTGTAGAAGGACAAGGCTTTAACCTGGTGTATTCCGATTTAGACACCCCGGCACTGGCATCGGCACTTGGGGGAAATCCAGCTGAGATCAACCAGGTACTTCAAAACGGAGATAACACCAATGAATTTACCCAGAATCTATTCCAGGCATCGATCCGGTATGCCTTCCGATCGTCATTAACATGGAATCTGGATGTGTTTGGAATGTGGTGGTCTGAGCCCGCACCCACCTATTACAAATCATTCCTGACCGATCCCCAAACCCAGACACCTACCTTCGTTCTCACCGAAGAATATCTCCAACGGTTGATCCTGGCCTATTCAGGTGATCTGTTACTTACACCCTCTGTTATCCTCACCTCAGAAGCAGCCTTTCACTTCAACAGAAACGTTGATTATCTCCCACAGGATCTACAGGGAGTCAATCTGACCGCTCTGCCTCCGCAGCAACAACTCCAGCTGGCACAGGTACTTCAACAAAATGGCGACGGGTTTTTGCTTCAACGTCCCTGGGCTATTGCTATGATTGGACTGGACTACAGCCTGGGCAGCTGGAACATATCAAACCAGTTGTATGCAGAACACATAGTTGATCATAATCCCGATATCCTCCAGGAAGAATGGTTTTATTATACCACTCTGTTGGGCACGCGTACTTTTTTCAGAGATAAACTGACCACTCGCTTGTTTGGGCAATGGAATATCACAGGCTCCGATGGCTGGGTAAATCCTGATGTCGGATATGAATTAATGGACGGTGTTGAAGCAGGTATTGGTGTCCACCTGTTCACCGGAAATGATCCCGGAGATTTATACGGTCATTTTTCATTCAGAGAATACCGGAATAACAGCTTTGGATACACCCGTATTACCGCATATTTCTAACTCATTACCGGGAATGAGATACCTGCACCTGGGGTTAGTTCAGAACCGAAATGACTATTCATGAAGAGATTTGCTGAGTTTGTTGTAGCCCATCCCCGATTTGTTCTGGCTACGTTTATTCTTCTTACTTTTGCTGCCATTTTCCCGGCATCAACCATTCGAACTGATTTCGACCTGGAAAACTTCTATCCCAAAGACGACCCCACCGTAGTCGAGTACAATGCATTCCTGGATGAATTTGGAAAAGACGATAACGTCATTTTAGTGGGATACACCAATCCCGATTTACTTTCTAAGGATGGACTATTGGAGCTTAAAGCTCTTTCCGATGCATTTGAAGGCATATCGAATGTTTCTGAGGTTCAAAGTCTGTGGACGGCTGATGAGATACGAAATGAAAACGGTAATCTCGAGTTTGAGCCCTATCTGGAGGTATCTTTGCTTGATGAGCAGCTTCCCAACCTGGGCAAAAAATTAACCTCCGATCGGTTTACCAAGGGGTTTCTGATCAGCGACGATCTGGTAACTACCGCCATCTACATCACCATTGATGAAGAAGTCAATTCGTACCCCATACGGAATCAGGTGATTGAAGACATTTATTCCATTACGGCGAACTATGTAAACCGGGATTTCAGAATTACAGGCATTCCCTTCTTTCGGAATCAATATGTGAACACCCTCAACTCAGAAGTAGTGATGTACATTTCTATCTCTTCCGTGTTGATTATACTTTTACTCTGGTACCTGTATCGTAGCAGGCTGGGTATTTTACTGCCCATGATCATTGTGTGGCTTACGGTATTATTAACCGTTGCAGCCATAACCCTCACCGGCGGTTACCTGGAGATTATGAGCAGTACCATCGCTCCCATACTGCTCTGCGTTGGAATAGCTGATTCCATACACATGATCTCCAAATTTGACGACGCCGCTCAATCCGGGATGAACCGAAAACAATCCATTACCGAAATGGTAATCACGCTAGGGAGCGCCACCTTTCTTACCAGTATTACAACAGCTATAGGTTTTGGCACCCTGGTGACCAGCGATGTGGTTCCTATGAAGCGATTTGGACTGTACACGGCGGTTGGTGTACTCCTGGCCTATCTCATAACCATCTTCTTTTTACCGGCTATCCTGAATGTTACCAAAACGAATCGGGTGTTTAAGGAGAATGGTGGAAAACTGTATGTACTACTTGGCGATTGGCTGATTGCACTCAGTCGGTTTAATGAGCGGAATTACCGCGCGATTTGTGTGGTCGCATTTCTGGGTGTATTAGCCATTGGCCTGGGCATGACCCAGCTTCGGGTAAACGGGTATGTATTTGATGATGTAAGTCGCGACTCTCAACTTATCAAAGACAGTGAATACTTTAGTGAGCGCCTCGCCCCGCCTTTCCCTATGGAGTTTATCATTGACACGGAGGAGGAATTTGGAATTACCAATCCGGAGTTCATGAGCAAAGCACAGGCTCTTCAGGATCACCTCCTGAGCTATCCCGAGGTAAGGCGCGCTACTTCGTTTACCTCGCTGATGCAGGAAGTGCATGAAGTCATGTCTCCGGAAGAAGCCGCCATTCAACCCCTGCCTAATAACCCGGATTTAGTGGCCCAGTATATTTTACTCCTCGAGGTGAATGGTAATGACGCTCTCGAGCGGGTAACCGATTTTAATTATCAGCAACTGCGGATTTCAACACAAACCCTGGATGCAGGAAGTGAACGTATCAATGAAATCCGGGAGTCGGTCAATGCATATCTCGCTCAGAACTTTCCGGATCAGCAAGTACAGGTTACAGGGTCAACGATATTGAGTGCTAACCTCGTGGGGAAAATGGTGTATTCACTGGCAACCAGTATTGGACTCGCCTTTGTATGTATTTCCATTATTATGGCCATACTGTTCAGAGACCTCAAAATGGTGGTCATCTCACTTATTCCCAATATGCTCCCCCTTGTGCTCATAGCAGGTGCGATGGGCATGTTTGGTATTGATATCAAACCTTCAACGGCTGTTATTTTCACCATTGCTTTCGGTATTGCTGTGGATGATACCATCCATTACCTGGCACGTTTACGGGTGGAGATGCAGCGGGGAATGTCGCTTCACCATGCCCTAACCGTTACTACACAAAAAACGGGCAGAGCTATTATTATAACCAGCCTCATTCTTCTGGCAGGATTCGGCACACTGATTACCAGCGAGTTTGCATCCACAAAATTGATGGGTGCATTGGTAGCATCCACGGTTTTCTTTGCGATCATTGCCGATTTGCTGGTGTTACCGGCGTTGTTTCACTGGTTTAAACCCGGTCTTAAGTCCCGGGCAGAACAGGTTCCAGAACTCCCCAAATCTGATCATGAAGCTGTTCGGAAGTTAGAGTTCCATCCATAGGATATATCCTGGACTCAGATTCAGCTAACGCTTCAAATCCCTCGATCACCCGGTTAAAAAAAGAATCACCGGCACGTTCCATCCGGTCTTTTTGGAGATGCAGCGTTCTTCTGGCAGACTCCTGCTGAGACAAGCGTATATAAAATGTGATATCAGGGATCAAACCATGAGCTGCAATGTGGTTGATCTCTTTGATGTCCTGAATAGGGACACTCTCTCTTCCATAGCCCTGGTAAGCAACTGTGGAGTCATAAAACCGATCCAGAATAACCACCTGGTTTTCTTTAAGGCGGGGAATCACTTTCTCTGCAACAAGCTGAGAACGGGCCGAGGAAAAAAGAAGGAGTTCTGTTACGGAATCTATCTCTATTTCCGGGTTAAGGAGCATACCCCGAACCATTTCGGACAGGTCGGTACCACCGGGTTCTCTGAACACCGATACCTCGATAGAAAGGGCCTCAAGTTTGTCTTTCAGAATCTGAATCTGGGTTGACTTTCCGCTTCCGTCAATCCCTTCAAACGTTATGAGCACAGGCAGGACGAATTAAAAATTATAATCGTCCATATAATCGACAGGTTCTTTCGGCATTGCAAGTGCAAGTCCCAAATAAATGAGGAGACTGGTTCCATAACCCATAAAAAACGCGGCTACGAAAATAATGCGGACTACAGTGGAACTGACACCAAAATACCGGGCTAATCCTCCACACACTCCGGATATTTTTTTATCCGTTCGGGATTTATTGAGTTTTTTAGAATGTCGATATCCGTACGGTTCATAACTCCCCGTTCCTGATGAACTACCATAACTGGAGCCTTGTGAATAAGAAGAGAAGTCGTCGGTATCATCGCGGTCTAAATCGTTGCCCAATCTTGACGAGGAGGAAGTCGTGGGGTTACCCTGTGCACCGGAAGATGGCTTGGACCGGGTAAACTCGCTTCCGTGTACTTCAAACTCTTCTTCCTTCCATTTGCGTTTATTCTTCTTCTTTTTCTTTTCCCGCTTTCTATCGCCGACTAAAAAACCGAACCCAACCAGCGTTACAAAAACACCTCCCAACAGCGGAGTTGCTTCAATCAAACCCGTTGATAAATCCGTTAAAAACTCCCCAATGGGTAACCCAATCCATTGAAGTAAATAGG
>JBCBST010000138.1:0-7931 GCA_039819115.1 Bacteroidota bacterium | reverse complement strand
AAGGATTAATACCCAGAAAAGAATACCGTGCGATCTGCTCACCTCCTTCTACCGATTCTAACAGAAAAGGAAACTCCGCTCCTTCACGAATCGAAAGGAAAAGAGAAACGGGCGTAAGAATATCGGCAAGTAGTCGGCGGTAAACCGGTACAGCGGTATGCTTTTGGGCTAATGATTTGAATTGTTCCAGGTTCATAAAACAAAAAAACCCACGTTCCTGACGGACAGCGGGCGGTTTTCAAAGACGGATTTTTAAACGTACGAATACTCTACCCACTATCTGGCTGACATCTGCCACCACCAAGAAGCTGTGATATTTCGTACGATTGTGTTCATTGGATGCGAATATAGGCGTGCCTTTTTCTAAAATCAACGCATGATTCCCACAATTTAATTTTGATTACTACGTAGTGGAAATGGGATGAAGAAATGCCTACCATTCTACCAGTTCATGTGCAAAACTTATCTAGTTTGAATACCCCTTTTTCTAAGCTCCTGGTTTTAGCCGGAGCCTTTTTTTTGGTTGTCAGCGCCTGCGATGAGGTTCCGGAATCGACAAGCGGTATTGAACAAACCGGCACCATTACCCGTTTTGAATATCAACCTTCATCGATCCAGTTTTCATCAGACACCGATGGCATAAAGGATACCACCATTTCCTTTGATTTATCCCTTTCCGTAGGGCAATCGTTTGATGGGTTACGTGCCAACTTTGAAATCTTCAGTTCTCTTCAAACAGAGCCTGTAGCCTCAGGAATATTCGAACCCGCCGATCCAGAAAATCCCACCTCGTTCACCGCTGAGGTTTCCTATCCACTTAATACCGTAGAAACACAGGATCTGGTTTTTGTCGCCACGCTAAACAACCCGAATTCAGGTTTTGCAACAGGGAATGTGAACATTATAGGTGCAATCAATAATCCTCCGGAAATTTTAGAAGTGGACAACCCGGAACAGGTAACCATACCATCGCCAGGAGAAGGTCCCCTGGTGGTATTGTTTGAAGCCAAAGTAACCGATGCCCAGGGGCAGGCAAGTATTGATCGGGTATTACTCAATTTCTTTGATATTGACCAGGAGGAATTTCTTCTGACTACACCCGTCGCTTTACTGGATAACGGGGTGCAGAGTGGGGTTGCCTTTGACCTGGCAGCAGCCGATTCCATATTCACCACTCCATTTTCGATTAACAGCTCAAATAATCCGGATGAACTGGAAGTGTTGTACTGGGCCATTGACAACGGTGGCCTCTCCAGCGATACCGTGCGAACCGCTTTCCGAATTGTGAGATCCAATTAAGATGATGAGAATACTTTCTTGCCTGTTTATCCTTTTGTGTCCCTCATTGACACTTGCCCAGGTGTTTGGCCCTATTCAGGAAGCCACTGTGCCCATCCGTCAAAATGGTGTGGGAGTTATGGGTGCCAGGGGCGATACACTGTGGATATCACCGGTCTTGAATCGTATGATATGTAGCGGGTCGGATTTCTCGGACTGTTTGGAATGGACCATACCTGAGAATGCAGACAGCGTGTTGTCCGGGCCGGGTCGTCTCTTTTCTATTGCACTAGGTAGCGATACGGTCGTTACTGGTCTTGGCCAGACCGCCGATTTGCGTGGAGAATCGGTTCAAACCGCTTATGGCTATTATTTCAGTGAAGATGGAGGTACTGAATGGCGCTTTGAGCCCTTTCCTCTGGATGACGACCCTCCTGCTTCCTGCGATCAGAGTTCCACCACGTACAATCCTGATTGTGATATCCGGTTTACTTATGGGGGCCAGGAATATACGCGTATCCGTTTTACCGTACCTCAGCAGTCTCCTCCCTTCGACATTGAATTCGTTGGTAACACCATCTTCTCTGTCAACTGGGCTTCGGGGTTGCTTCGCTCACAGGACTTTGGACAAACATGGGAGCGACTAATTCTTCCCCCCTTCGACCAGGATAGTCTCTCTCCTAATCGGGAATATGAATGGGATTCCCAATTCCAGGGAGTTACTATTAACCGGTATGATCCACGTCTGGATAACAACCTGCTTGGGTTTGGATTGGATATTGACACCGATGGGCGCGTTTGGATGGGTTCAGCCGGTGGACTCAATATCTCCACCAACGCACTTACTGCCGATCGGGATGAGATTGTATGGAGACACATCAGGAATGAAAACAGCTCTACCGGACTACTGGGTAATTGGATTATTGATATTGAACAAGAGCCCGGCACACCTAACCTATGGATGACCAATTGGATTGCTACTGCCGGAGATCGACAGGGAGTGGTTATGACATCGGATGGTGGTGTAACCTTCAGCCAATACCTGATTGGTGAACGTATCAACGATCTGGGGTTTAATAACGGCATCATTTATGCCGCCGGAGATAATGGGCTGTTTATCTCAAAAGACAGAGGTCAAACCTGGATCAAACAAGGGGTGATCAGAGGTCCAAATCAGTTCATAAAACCTTCAGCTACATTCCAGTCCGTGGCAACCACCATTTCGGCAGCAGAACGCTGGGTATGGATTGGAACCAGCGACGGTATAGCATCAACAAACGATGATGGTGACACCTGGGAAGTTACCCGGGTCAATCTTCCACTATCTGGCACCTCTCCCTATTCGGCCAGCGAACCTTTGGTTGATACCTATGCGTACCCGAATCCATTTTCGCCACTCATACACGAGGTCACCCGCATCAAATTTGAAGTAACCGAACCTGGAAGTGTGCAACTTCGCATCTTTGACTTTGGGATGAATCTGGTAAGAGAATTGGTTGACGAGTCTTACCCGGAAGGGGTATTTGAAGTAATCTGGGACGGGCAGGACGATGCCGGACGGCTCGTAGCTAATGCACCCTATATTTATGTGGTGGAACAAAATTCCAGCAAAGTACACGGTAAAATCCTGGTGATTGAATGAGACAACTTAGTGCCGCAGTATTCCTGTTCGCATGTATTTCTATGCAGCCATTGTTCGCACAAATGGGTGGATTTGCCGGAACAAACTCGCGTATTGGATTTGGGCCCAGAGGGTTAGGCGTCAGTAACGCCATGAGTGCACTTACCAGCGAGGGATCGTACAGCTATTATAATCCTGCTCACGCGGCCACCTATACCTCATATCGTCAGGTTGATTTGTCGGTAGCCTCTCTCCAGTTCGACCGGGTCCTGCAAAGTACGGGCGTTACTTTCCAGTTGCCCCCTAAAGCCGGGCTGGCATTGAGCATTCAACGTACCGGGATAACCGATATTGACGGGCGCACCGTAAGTGGGTATTCCACGGGTTCGTTCGATACCAATGAATATCTAATTAATGGGGCATTTGGAATCCGACTCAGCGATCGGTTTCAGGCCGGCCTCGGGGTTAAACTTAGCGTAGCAAACTATCACCAGGAACTGGATCCGGCAACCAGCGTTGGTATCGACTTAGGCTCGCTGTACAAAATCAGCGACCATGTTAACTTTGCATTCGTGATTCAGGATCTCATTGCTAATTATACCTGGAATTCAGCTGATTTATATGCCACGGACCGTGCCCGCAATGTAATCAACAACTTTCCTACCCGTTTTAAGTGGGGGCTGGCTTATGAGCAAGAGGCCTTCAGTATAACCTCTGAATTTGAGGTGCTTTCTTTTAGCTCCGAGATCAGAACCACCGAACAGTTTATTGACAATGGTATCCCGGTAACCATCAATTCGGTTGAAGACGTAAACACCAGTGCTTCATCCTTTCGATTAGGAGGAGTTTGGAATGCCCATGAGCGGTTTACCTTAAGAGGTGGTTATCAGTTACCGGAGCTTACCGATACTGAAAGCTGGGGACTGAGTTCCGGCTTCTCCATCCATTTGCCTTTCGATACATTCTCCCCTTCCATTGACTACGCGTTTGTACTGGAACCCTATCAAATATCAACGATGCATGTGTTTGCTTTAAACCTGAAGCTATGAGAATACTCATTTCCTTATTTGTGATCGTATGGTCGGGTTCGGCCTTATTCGCACAGTCAAGCGGGTTTCAACTCCTGGAGATTAACCCATCTGCCCGTGGTCTTTCTATTTCTGAAGCCACAACATCCCTTCATGACGGATCAGCCTCAATCTACACCAATCCGGCTTTGTTGGTATTAAACCCAACCTCTTCCATCGACTTAAGCTATACCCTGTGGATTGCCGATTTCAGCAATGTGTTTGGTGGATATAACTACACCAATGGCAAACAGGCGTTTTCTATCGCTTTTTTTACTCAGGGGGATGATGAATTTGAATTCAGGGACGGTCCCGGTGAACCCCTCGGAACATTTTCGACCCGGCAACTATCCATATCAGCAGGATATGCATACGATTTTAAGTGGTTCTCTCTGGGTGCTTCCGGGCATTATTTGTTTGAGGAACTGAGTGTAGACCGCGCTTCGGGTTACGCATTTAATTTTGGGGCAGCTACGGTTTTAGCTGACGATCGGGTACGACTCGGAGCCTCCGTCACCAACCTCGGAGAAATGAACGAGCTGAGAAATGTGGCCACCGAGTTACCTACAAACCTCCGATTTGGTGCTTCCGTTGATGTGTTTGAACTCACGTCAACAAAAAATGACGATTTACCCATCTTGTTCTCCGTTTTTACAGACTATGTATCCTCGTTAGACGACGACCTCGAAACATCCGGTAACCAGGATATCATTGACCCTGAAGATTTTCTGAACATCGGGATTAAAATCCGGCTCGCAGAAGTTGTGGAAGTATCCACTGGGTATCGTACCGGCGATACCGCCCGCCCCCTTTCATTTGGAGCCGCTTTTATTGATGATGTCATTGAATTCAACTATGCGCTGGTTCCTTTTAATACCGGATTTGGAACAGTACATTCCATCGGACTCCAATACAAGTTCTGACTATGGGCGAACTGCTCGCCGATATTTATAAACGGACACATCCCCAGGCATCTACGGTATGCGTAACTCCCTTGATCCGGTTCTCGCACAAACAAACGGATTATTTGTATTTGCTCTATCAAAGCATCCTCGAGGATTCCCTGACTACGTATACCATCAAAGATTTAAGTGCCTTTGAGCATATAAAAGCTCCATGTATGGCCTTATTGAAGCCGGTGATCTGGCATTACCACTGGCTCGAGTTTCAGGATATAAAATCGCTGTTTGGGATGCCTTACAAGCTTATCTGTATGGCATTGTTTGCACTCTTTGGTGGAAAATTTGTCTGGACCATTCATAACCTTCGTCCCCACGATCAACGGTTTCTTTCCCTTCATGCTGGTATCCATCGTTGGATGGCTTCGCGTTCGGAGTACCTTCTTGTACATTGCGCGGAAGTTATTCCTGAGGTATCCCGGTTTTTAAGAGTTTCTGAACAAAAGCTGATCGTACATCCACACCCAACCTACCCGGCTACCGTTCTACCTCGGGATACCGCCATCCATGAGTTAAATACCCGGTATTCCTGGATATTGAACCCGGAAAAACCCATTGCCCTTTCACTCGGAAATATCAGCACATACAAGCAACTGGATGTACTTGCTGAATGGTGTGTCTCACAGGATGGAGTTCAGTTGATTATTGCAGGCCCTGTAAAAAAGGGAAATCGTAAACTGGCACATCTGCTTGAACACCTTTCGGCTGGGAGTCCGGTGTTCTTCGTTCTTCCCCAATTCGTGGAGGACGACCTCATCCCCTTCTTCTATAATGCTGCCGATATCAGTCTCTTTAACTTTTGTGCCATCCTCACCTCAGGTGGAGTGGAAATGGCACGATCGTACAAAAAAAGCCTCGTGATACCGGCTATGGGATGTCTTACATCTCTGAATAACCAGCCCAATGTTCATATTTTCGATTCTAAACAAGAGTTGTACCACATCCTGAACAACATCCCAGATCTGTTATGAGTCGTTTGCCACAAAAAGCGTTCATGGTAGGTCTTGGAGAAGTGCTTGGACGGGGATTTGCCTTTCTCTCCACGATATATATTGCTCGCATTCTTGGCGCTGAGTATTACGGATACATTGTATTTGCGATATCTGTGTTAGGGTATGCACTATGGTTTGGAGATCTGGGCATCCAAAATCTTGGTGTGCGGGAAATTGCTAAACCCGTTAAGCATCAGCGGTTCCTTGCCCGGGAACTCTTCATTACAAAAGTAGTTCTTGGCGTCATTGTAATGCTAATTACGCTAGCAGGCACCTATCTCTTTACACCCCCAGGATTAAAACAACAGCTTATTTTAGGTTATTTATGTTCATTATTACCCTTTGCATTGCTGCTGGAATGGTTTTTTAATGGTAAGCAGGCATTTGGAAAAATTGTGTTATCAAAAGTGATGATGGGGGCCTGTTACCTTGTTTTGCTTCTGCTGTTTATACAATCAAAGGAACAAGTAGAGCTGGTGCCCTACCTGTACACCGCTTCTGCATGTTTAGCCGCCATAACATTGGGTGTATTCGCTTTTGGAGAATCTGAGTTCAAACTTCCCTCGCAGGGTTTTCGGGTCTATTCGGATTTGATGCGGGCGAATATAAAACTTGGATTGGGGCTATTTTTTACCCAGATGCCCATTCTTTTACCTCCACTACTGGTCGGTACCTTTGTTTCTATAACCGATAATGGACTGTATGGTGCGGCAGCCAAAATTGTTCTTATTGCAACAGCACTCGATAAAGTTCTATTCCGGCTTCTGCTACCAAATGTAGCCTCAAGATGGGCAAACAACCAGGAGCATACCCGAAGTATACTCCCCGAACTGGTTACTCTCGGGAGCTGCTTTGGGGCATTAACTGCCCTGGTTCTGGCCCTTTTTGCAAAACAAGGTATGGTTCTGTTATTTGGTATGGAATTTGAACCCGGATATACCATTTTACAGGCATTGAGTATTTTTGTGTTCTGCACATTTACACATTCCATGCTATCCCATACCTTGATTGCAACAGCTAAAGACAACGCCTACGTCAAAACTACATTTACGGGGGGAATGATAGGTACCATCATACTCGTCCTTAGTGCCTTTTTGGGTGATGCGGTTATCATCGCACTTGCTGTTGGTATAGTAGAGCTGGTCTTCATAGGAAGTTCGCTCTACTGGTTTTCCAAAGAAATCACATCGGTCAGTCTATACCGGATTATGATGCCTTTAGCATTGGCAATTGCCTTGTTCTTTATATGCCAAACTCTACCATTCCCACTCTGGGCCACCTCATTGGTTGCCGTTCCGGTACTCCTGCTCTCTTTCTTCATGACCGGTATTCTTTCAGGTCGCCAGGTTGAACTTGTTAAACGGGCTTTAAAGACATGAATCTCTGTATTGGGATATTAGATCTCACTCCTGCCTGGAAGGCATTCTTTGAGTTCCTTGGAGTTGCCTGTATGCAGGTGAACGAGCCTGAGGAACTCACGGTGGAATCATGTTCTGTATTAATTATAAATACACGGGTTAGCCCACCCCTTGGTACTGCGATCGATGCCTACCTGAACAACAACGGAGCCGTACTGGAAATAGGTTCAAACCGACACGTGTATCACGACTCAACTTTTCAGAAGAAACGTATACACAGGGTGTTTAATACGATGCCTGATCCGCGACTAAACCACATCCCCTGGGTCGATGTGTACAACACCCTGGAGCTCATAGTCAACAAGAATAGCCTGTTTAATGGTCTGGCTCACCTATCAACAGCGCATAACGATCAATGCACAGCCTGGCTTGCATTCGACCCTTCCGAACTTCTCCAGCAAAGCGGATTTAAACGAAAACGATTTCCCGGCAAAAAAGGAATACACCCGGATGAAATCGTAAGTACGGTTTCAAAACGGGAAGTTACAGAACTCATGCTGTTCATTCTTAAGGAACTCCACTTTATTCGCTCCCTGCCTTTTGTGAAAAAATGGAGTTCCCCAGTCCAGGAACCCGTATTCGGGTTTCGGGTCGAT
>JBCBST010000137.1:0-8092 GCA_039819115.1 Bacteroidota bacterium | reverse complement strand
CAACAAACTCTGAGATACTATTATGAAAACATTTGACGTGCCTTCCAAGAATCAGGTAAACGAAAACAACCAGCAGATTTTTGATAATCTTGAAAAAATGGTGGGTTTTGTCCCTAATCTTTACGCCACCTATGCCTATAACGATACGGCTCTGGGCGACTATCTTGCATTACAGAACAGAAAAAGTACTTTAAAAGCCAAAGAACGCGAGATTATCAACCTTGTAGTCAGTGAAATAAATCAGTGCTATTATTGTTTATCAGCACACACGGCTATTGGCAAGATGAATGGCTTCAGCGATGAACAGATTCTCGAGATCCGCGCTGCTAACATTTCATTTGATGCAAAATTTGACGCATTGGCAAAATTCGTACAAAATGCAGTGATTAACCGTAGCAAGCCCAGCCCGGAAGTGACAGAAAACCTGTTTGCCGAGGGTTACACAGAAGCCAATTTAGTGGATATCATTATGGTTATTGGTGATAAAATGATTAGTAACTTTATTCATGGAACTACCCAGGTACCCATCGATTTTCCAGAAGCTGCGCCACTGGAAGAAGTAGTTGCTTAGATTATTTTCTTTTCTTTTAGCACTAATTTTAGGAATGGGCTGTACCTGGTAACAGGTTCAGCCATTTTTATTAGGAACAGATTATGCCACGACTTTTTGATCCCATAACATTTAAGCAGGTAACTGCACGTAATCGCATGATGGTTTCGCCAATGTGCCAGTATTCGTCGGTAAACGGGTTTGCAAACGACTGGCATTTAGTTCATTTAGGTAGTCGTGCGGTAGGTGGTGCCGGTATTGTTATGACGGAGGCAACGGCAGTTTCACCGGAAGGGAGGATTTCACCAAATGATCTGGGTATCTGGGATGATGAGCATATCTCATTTTTATCCCGGATCACTGAATTTATCCATCAGCAGGGAGCGGTTGCTGCTATTCAGTTAGCCCACGCCGGCAGAAAAGCAAGTACTGCGGTTCCATGGAAAGGAAGAGGTGATGTAACCGCCGAAGATGGAGGCTGGAAACCGGTCGCTCCTTCTCCGATTCCCTGGGATACCGATCATCAGATTCCGGAAGCATTAAGGGAATCTGGCATTCGTACGGTGGTGAACCAATTTAAAGATGCGGCTCTGCGTGCACAAAAAGCAGGGTTTCGCATTCTGGAAATACACGCTTCTCATGGTTATTTGATTCATGAATTTTTATCACCTATTACCAACAAACGATCCGATTGGTACGGGGGTAGTTTTGAGAACAGAACACGGTTTTTGATGGAGATTATTGAAGGCATCAGAACCACCTGGCCCGAAGAATTACCCATCTTTGTCCGTATTTCTGCTACTGACTGGATTGAGAGCGAGCATTCCTGGAACGTAGATCAAAGTGTTGCCCTCTCAAAAATGCTTAAGTCGGCAGGGGTAGATCTGATTGATGTCTCTTCGGGTGGAATTGATCCAAAACAAAGAATAAACGTGCATGCAGGATACCAGGTACCGTTTTCTGAACGGATAAAAAAGGAAGCAGAGATAGCTACCGGGGCAGTGGGTTTAATAACAGAAGGTATGCAGGCTGAGACCATACTCAGTTCCGGTCAGTCCGATTTGATTATCATGGCTAGGGAGTTGTTAAGAAACCCATATTTCCCGTTACTTGAAGCGCCCACTGTACGACAACACATAGACTGGCCCGTTCAATACGAACGTTCAAAACCAAGATAATGGATAGCCCCTTAGCTAAAGAAATAAAGCAGCGTACTTTTTCAAACCAGGCCCATAGAGCCCGTATCAATCTCTTGATTACCACCGGGTGGCTAAAGGGAGAGCTAAAATCATTTCTGGATGAATTTGGTATAACGCAGCCTCAGTTCAACATACTACGCATTCTTCGGGGTGCAAAAGGTGAGCCGTTGTCCACAAAAGAACTGAGTGAGCGAATGATCGATAAAATGTCTGATTCATCCCGCCTCGTGGATCGGCTTATCGCAAAAGATTTGGCTTGGAAACAGCCCTGCCCCCACGATGGAAGACTGGTACAGGTGTTTCTCTCTGATAATGGGGAGCAATTACTGGCTCAAATCGATCAGATGCTATTCAAACTCGATGCGGCCTTTGATGGGCTATCGGAAGAAGAGCTCACCCAGCTAAACCTATTACTGGAAAAGCTTCGATCTTTCCGTCAACCCCGTAACAAGTAGAGTATGCAGTCGTAGTTGCCCGGTATACAATAAACAGGTAGGTATTATGCGTTTTGGTTTCCTCTTTTTAGGGCTCATGTTTCCACTCTTTGTTTACAGTCAGTCGGCTTTTGACTCAGGTAAATCTGCGTTTGATAACGGTGATTATGAACGGGCGACCCGGCATTTTGATGAGGTAAAAGACAGTCCGGAGGCTCAATTTTATCTTGGTCGAATTGCATTTCTGAATAATGATTTCAGCAAGGCTATTTCCTGGATAGAAAAAGCAAAAAAAACGGAGCCGGATAGCTCGAAGTACTACCTGTGGTTAGGACATGGTTATGGAAGGAAAGCCCAGAATTCGTCTAAACTGAGACAGCCATTTCTGGCCAAAAAATCATTATCCAACTATGAAAAATCGGTAGAAATAGACCCGGCAAATATAGAGGCCAGAAACAGCCTGATTGAGTTTTATCTGCAAGCTCCCGGATTTATGGGAGGTGGAACTGATAAAGCCTATAAACAAGTAGAAGCCATTGCAGAAATTGATCCTTTTCAGGGAGTACTGGCTGAAGGCAGGGTGCTGGATCATGATAAAGGGCCGGATGCAGCAAAAACGGTATATGAACAAGCACTTGAATCTGGTATGGATTCGGTTCAGATTGCTAATCGCCTATATGCCATTTTATATAATGGGGGACAATTTGAAGAGGCGGTTTCTGTAATGGATCAGCAATTGGGTAAACGGGATACCCTGGCCGGCCTTCACTTACAAAAGGGAAACGCATTAGCGAGGATGAGCGAATACGATTCTGCCTATGAAAGCTATCAGAGGGTTCAGCGGATAGATACAAGTCTCATCGTGGTGCATTACCAGATTGGTCGTTTAGCGGGTGAATCCGGTCAGTTTTTGGATGAAGGAGAGAAAGCAATAACTAAGTTTATTGATGAAGGTGAGCGGTATGGTTCAGGTACTATGGCCTGGGCGTATTATAGATTAGGCTCTATACAGGAACATCAAAATAAGCCTGAAGAAGCAAAACAGTCCTATAAGCTGGCCCTTAAATCGGATAAAAAGCACAAAGAATCAAAAGAGGCGCTTAAGCGATTGAAATAATGTCAGCTGGCAATCTGTTTGGCTGATATTTTACTGGACGCATAATAAGCCGCACCCACAATGCTGGCATCATTCATAAAAGTGGCGGGCTTTAGCCGGGTTTTGATCTTAATGAAGGGAAGTGTTTTCTCCGGCTTTTTGCTGATCTGACCTCCCAATATGAACATATCCGGGTGAAAAGCACGTTCGTAGTGCTCCAGCGACATTTGGATTCGCTTAGCCCATGCCTTTCTTCGGATACCTTCCTCTTTACGGGCTTTATTGGAAGCGCGTTCTTCTATCGAAATACCTTTTACTTCCAGAATACCCAGCTCTGTGTTTGGGATAAGAATACCGTCTTTAAAAATAGAGGACCCTATACCTGTGCCCACCGTTAATACGATAACAGTACCTCGCTGCTTGCGGCCCGCTCCAAATGTCATCTCCGCCAGACCTGTGGCATCGGTATCATTAATTACGGAAACTATACTTCCGGTAATTTCAGAAAAAAGGTGTTCGGCGTCGGCACTTATCCAGGCTTCATCTACCCGTGTTGCTGAGACAATGATCCCATCGCTGGTAGGGGCCGGAAAAGCACAACCAATGGGCCCTTTCCAGCCGAATTTCTTTACAATCTTATGAAGCTTGGAGATGAGTTTATGAGGACGGGTATCATCAATTTTATCTGTGCTTATTCGCTCAGATATAATCTCTCCCTTAGAAGTGTTTACCACGGCGCCCTTTATGCCGTAGCTCCCAATGTCTATACCTAGAACTTCCATCCTTTGAGTATCCGCAATTCGCTAGTGAGTGAGTAACAGGGACTCCGAATATAGAATTATTTCCTCGGAAAGAAAGGGGAGATGGGAATTTTTCTTAACAATTTCTTAAAGTGGTGTCACTCGTTGTAAATGTCGGGTAAATCATTTTCATAGAGCACTACATCACCCGGTTGCACAATTTTCTGAAGCTCGTCATTGGCCTCGAAGAGACTATGCACCACTTTTACTGTACCTGTATGCTGTTCTTCATTTATTTGTATGCCCTCTAAAATAGGTTTAGATCGTTCTTCACCCACGAGGAATACATAGTCCAGTTTTGCATCTGCAATGGCCTGACCAAATTTTTTATTCTCGACGTACTCGATATCACCAAGTTCGACCATACCCGGGGTAATAAGTATGCGTTGGCCCGATTGAAAGGCACCCAATATCTCCACTGCGTTTTTTGCTCCTACCGGATTGGAGTTGAAGGCATCATCAATAACCGTATATCGTTCACCTTGTTTAAGCTGAAGCCGGTGTTCGATGGGTTCTATGGTTTCTGCACCTAAAGCAATAGTTCTGTTCCTGATGCCCAAGTGCCGTGCTGCAGCTACTGCAAGTAGAAGATTATGAACGTTATGAGCTCCAAGGAGTTGAGTCTGAATCGTGATGGTTTCATCGTCAAAGACGGCATCAAAACGGGTTCCTCGAATATTGTATTCAATGTCTTTTCCTATGATATCGCCCTGTTCGAGACCAACCCGGATAACGGTAAGTTCCGGGCGATCGTCGTTCATAACGGTAACGCGAGGGTCATCGGCGTTTAAAATCGCGACACCTCCCGGAGGAAGGCTGTCCACAATTACCCCCTTTTCATGAGCAATGACATCCTGGGTGCCAAAAGTCTCCAGGTGAGCGAACCCAACATTGGTAACAATAGAAATATCCGGACGGGCAATATCACACAGCTCTTTGATATTACCGGCATAGCGGGCTCCCATTTCAAGGATCAGAATCTGGTGATTGGCATTCAGGTCGTTATTTATCACCTTGCAAATGCCCATAGGGGTATTAAAGCTGCCCGGTGTTGTACATACATTGAACCGTTCTTTCAACAAATCCCGAACCATGAATTTAGTGCTGGTTTTACCGTAACTGCCGGTAAGCGCAATCACTTTCAGATGTGGCATAGAAGCAAGCTTTTTGCGTGCCTGACGCTTATATCCCTCTTGCACATACCATTCTACAGGCTTCATCAACAGTGCCGCAGGAAACATAAAAAAGGGGATCAATACCGCGCCAAAAATCCATCCAAACACTAAAAATTCAGCATCAAATACGAGCAGACCCGGGTCTTTTATCCATTGCGGGAGAATATGTCCATGGAGGGCGGCTAAGGTAAGCAGAAGAGGGAATGTGAAACTGAACAGGCAAAATGGAATCATTAACCGTTTGACTCTGGGCGTAAAGACGAGCGGTTTTTTTACTTTTTTTGGATTATACCGACCAACTGGAATAAACCAGATCGTGCCAAGGCTCAGGAGGACAAAAGCAACGGAGGTGGTGGTAAGGCGTACCTCAAACTCAGGAATCACAAAAACGATGATGAAAATGACAACATTCATAGCCGCAAGTACCCCGGTTACCACTCTGCCTTCCCAATGGGCCTTAAGCCATTTCCAGTATTCGTTAGATTTATAACCTACTTGTTGAAATACATGAATAAAAAACCGCAGCCTGAACCAAAAGTGTCGAACAATTACAAAGCTGAATAGGATCGCTAACGCGTGGATTGCGTAAATATACCAGACCAAAAACGAATTATTTTATGGTGATTATTATGAGATAATAGCTTGCTGTTACGCAAGTAAACGGTAAGCACATTATATTCAAAACCAGCTTTCAGAACTTATATAACAACCAGGCTTAATATAATGAAATTAATCATCCCAATGGCGGGACGAGGTACACGTGTCCGCCCGCATTCTCATACAGTACCTAAACCACTGCTACCTGTTGCGGGCACCATGATTGTAGAACGCTTACTGGAGACGTTTATAAGGACGTTAGACCGGGAGATTACCGAGGTAGTGTACATTTTGGGGCCCGATTTTGGGCAAGCAATTCGTGATGAGCTTGCGGCAATGAGTACGCGCAATCAGGTAAAAGCTACATTCCGGGTACAGGAAGTTGCATTGGGAACAGCACACGCCGTAGCCTGTGCAAACGAAGATCTTGATGGCGAAGTGATTGTTTCCTTTGCGGATACTCTGTTTGATAGCAAGGAGAAATTTAACATTGAAGAGGCAGATAGCGTGATCTGGTTAAAGCAGGTCGATGACCCCTCACGATTTGGGGTAGCCGTTCACGAGGGGGAGACCATAACAGGCTTTGTTGAAAAACCGCAGGAGTTTATATCCGATCTGGCCATTATTGGAGTGTATTACTTTAAAGATGGGAAGGAACTGAAGCGCCAGCTTCAACGAGTGATGGATGAGGATATTAAAGGTCCGGGAGGTGAATATTTCCTGACCGAGGCTCTGGATCATATGATCAAAGAAGGCCAGCGCTTTAAAGTAGCGACGGTTGATGAATGGCTTGATTGTGGTACATTACCGGCCTGGTTGGAAACAACCGGAATCATAACAGAAAAAGAGCAACAAAACGAAAACGGGCACGCCTATCCCGGAACAACCATAATCCCGCCTGTTTTTATTGGGCCCGGAGTCACCTTAGAAAACTGCACGATAGGTCCGAAAGTGAGTATTGAAGAGGGCGCTAAGATCACTAGTACAAAGCTTTCGAATACTATTGTGAGGGAATCGGCTGAAATCGTGAACTCCGAAATACAGGACTCAACAATAGGGGCCTTCACCAGGGTTGAGCGATTGAAGGGGAAAATAGATATAGGCGATCATTCCCATATCGTCTTACCTGGTTAATCTGCCATTTGAAGGAATAAAGGGTGCCTGCATCATTTAATGATGGTAATGGTACCCTTTATTTTATGCACAATGTAATTGCTGACCCCACCGGTATCGCCTTCGTTCACATCCCATTTAAAGTCAGCACCTCCGATAAACACCTGATCGACCTCTTCAGATGCAGCAAAGTCGGAGATTACTTCTCCCGGTAATCCCACTTCGGTTCTCAGTTCTACATGCGCAGAACTTCCGGCCACATCTTCAAATAAATATTTGGCCATTTCAAGAACAGCCCGAGCCTCGTCATATAACGGGTCATCCTCGATTACTGTGAGTATAACTACCGCAGGTTTTTCGGGGTAATGCGCATATAACTTAGCGGCGTGTTTTACGGCTTCGCTTGCATACTGAGTGCCATTTGTTGCAATCAGCCATTGTTTAGTATCGCTCATAGTAGATTAGCTGTTAACAAGACGTGGTTTATGAGAGAAAAGAGTAACGGCTCTTCAAATTGTTGCTCATTTTACCAACGTAACGGTTCCCTTTATCCGGTCGAGTACAATGTTACTTGTTGGTACGCCGTCGCCTTCTGTTATATCCCATTGAAAATCAGAACCACCCAGAAAAACATGATCCATGTTTCCCTGATCGGCAGCACGGGCAATGGCTGTTCCGGGTTCCCCATCTTCAAGAAGCAGTTGAAGATTCGATCCCTTACCGGCAATATCTTCAAAAAGGTACTTGGATATCTCCAGTATCGACTTTGCGTCTTCCCGATCTTGCTCTGTTTGTACCACCATCATAAGTACGACGTGTGGTTTATTAGAGTACAAGGTATATAATTTTGCCGCATAGGATACGGCGTCGCTGGCATATTTAGTTCCATTTGTGGCTATCATCCAACGTTCCTGGGGCAGAGGCTGTGGCATAAGCATTCAATTACAAGTATCGAACAAAATGATTTTTTTAATTAGATACAATCCATCTGATGTAGGAAATAAGGAACATCATTATCTTTAACATTCTATGCATGCGATTGAGCACATTCCAGAACATCATAACGCGATTTTTAAAGCGGTACAAAAAGCCGGGCAGGAGCTAGAACAACCTGTCTACGTGGTTGGT
>JBCBST010000136.1:0-8202 GCA_039819115.1 Bacteroidota bacterium | reverse complement strand
TGGGGACAACAACACCCATCAACTTATTGTGTATGCTGGTGCATTTTCTCCAAATCGGAAATTTGCTATAGAATCTTTAAAAAGGGAAACGTTCGGTTCTGTCGTAGAACGCTCACTTTCTGATGTTGTTACTCCTGATCTTGAGGTGACCAGACAAAACATAGATCGATTCGTCGAAGAAATGGATAAAGAACAAGCACTACTGATTTGCACGGACGCCGAGCAGCTGTGCGGCGTGTATGTAGGGTATACCTATTCTTCCGTTAAATACGCCACCCCACAGGAAAAGTATTTCCTGAAGCGTATTCAAGAACTCCCCTGTTCGGTACTCATTGTACTTAAAGATGAAAAGCACCTCGACAAAACCCTGGAACGGAAAGCTCACACTGTAGTGCGCTTTCCAAGTCCAACCTCTTTCTTCGAAAAACTGGTCTGGAATATTCAAAAAGTCAGACTTAATGGAGCAAATCTAGCTTCTCAACGCCCTGTATGACCGAATCAAAAGCCAGTACGGAATTAAACAATAGCATCTGGCGCGATATTAAAGACTCTTTAGCTGGTACGGAACGCGATTTCACGCAAGGTTCCATCCCCAGAGCCATTTTGGTGCTTTCGATCCCGATGGTACTCGAAATGCTCATGGAGTCGGTTTTTGCTGTCGTAGATATATTCTTTGTCTCAAAACTGGGTGCACAGGCGGTTGCTACGGTCGGTATTACCGAGTCGTTGCTTACGATCATCTATGCCGTTGCGATTGGGTTAGCTATGGGAACCACGGCTATTGTTTCCAGGCGTATTGGTGAAAAAGACCATGCCTCTGCAAATCAGGCTGCTGTTCAGGCTATTGTAATCTCCTTTATTGTTTCGTTACCGGTTGCTCTTCTTGGACTTTTCTTCAGCGATTCCCTTCTTGCCTTGATGGGTGCAGAGGCTTCTATTGTGAATGAATATTCTGGTTATACGCGAATTTTACTGGCTACAAATATTGTGATCATGTTACTATTTGTGGTTAATGCCGTGTTCAGAGGAGCAGGCGATGCCGCTATTTCCATGAGGGTGCTGTGGCTGGCTAATGGGATCAATATTGTTCTGGATCCACTCCTGATCTTCGGGATTGGTTTTTTTCCGGAACTTGGCATAAAAGGAGCTGCTGTGGCTACGGTTATTGGCCGCAGTGCAGGGGTGTTGCTACAGTTTTATTATTTGTTCCGTCCCAACCACAGGATACGCATTACCCGTAAGGATTTAGTGGTTCAATGGGATGTGATCGTCAAGCTGATTCGGATCTCTCTCGGTGGCATTGGACAGTTTATTATTGCAACCTCAAGCTGGATTGGCCTGGTTAGGATCATGGCAGAATTTGGTAGTGTGGCATTAGCCGGATATACCATTGCCATCAGAGTTCTGATTTTTTCAATACTCCCTGCATGGGGATTTAGTAATGCTGCTGCTACTTTAGTGGGACAAAACCTGGGGGCGGGTAAGCCTGATCGGGCAGAACGATCTACCTGGATCAGCGCAATGGTGAATGTATGCTTCCTCGTTTTTGTAGGTATAGCCTTTTATGTATTTGCGGAGCCTATCATCACCTTTTTTACCGCAGAACCGGAAATTGTGGCTATCGGGGCAAAGAGCCTGCGTATCATTTGTTATGGATATCTTGCTTATGGCTTTGGAATGGTCATAATTCAGGCATTTAACGGAGCCGGAGACACCTTAACTCCTACCCTGATCAACTTTGTATGCTTTTGGCTTATTGAAATCCCGGTAGCGTACGGGTTAGCCATTATCCTGAAATGGGAAATAGAAGGCGTTTTATATTCTATTGTAATTGCCGAATCCCTGTTGGGACTATTTGCCATTATCTTGTTTAGAATGGGTAAATGGAAAACATCAAAAGTATAGGAAGGAACCTGTCGTGAAAGTTACGGTACGTTTAGAAACCGGGGGCCGAAGAGGAAAGCAGGTAACCGTCATCCGTGGAATTACCCATAATCCACAAGTGATTGAAGACTTGACTAAATATCTGAAACAGCAGCTTGGTACCGGAGGTACCATAAAGGGCAAGGTAATTGAAATACAGGGAAACCATCTTAAAAAGATACCTTCCCTGCTTCAACATAAAGGATATACCGTTTCCTGATTCTGCTAAAGGGAGACTTTACTCTCTTGTCTGGGGTCTAAATCATATAATGATGAGGCCGTGGCCTGAATCGTTTTATACCACTCATTACCAAATGTATCGTTGATGGTATAGAAATCAGAAAAATCCGGTTTTCTGAGATTCATTTTCCATTCCTGAGTCTTTGATTTAAACGTAGGATCGATGTGTAGTAACTCGTGATAAATCATCATTTCGCGGGTATCATTATCCAGCATATCCCACAACTCTCCGGACACCTCAATCAGATAGTCGTTACCGGAGTAGTATTTCACTTCCCTGGAAGCCTTTATGCATTTAGCTGCCCGTTGTTTAGACAGGTTAGGATATACCAGGAAGTAGCCAATCTCAGCCGGACCGAATTCAAGTTTATGACGTTCAATCACGGTCTTAGCCACCTCAAGCATCTCAGGAGACTCCATGAGCTGCTTGTCGGTGAGTTTGATGTCTCCTTGCGGATCAAGAAAATCGTTTTCCGGCATGCGTTATTTTTTTGGTACTGCTACTGCACTAGCGAGTACAGCATATTCTTTTTGTGGCCCTACAATAGAAGACGCATCTTCACCTGCGTCTTCTGCGAAATGTCGGGCTTGTTCTTCGGTCAGTTCCTTAACAGAAAAGATTCCCTTGAAGGTGAGCGTTTTACCCTGGGAATCGGTAGGAATAAAAAATGAGTAATCCACAAAAGAAACCCGGGCTGAAACATCACCATCGGTTAATACAAAAAAGCATCCCTTCTTTTTGCATACTTTTGTAGCCTCTCCCTTCAGGGTCACTTCTTTGTCCGTATATACATCCAGTTTAGTCACCACTTCCGATAAGATAAGCACTTCATCAGCCACAGGCTCAAATTCAGAGCCAAACACTTCATAAGAATCCGTTGTTAGTACGGGTTCTGATAAACGAACAACATCCGATTCTGTATCCTGAGCTGTGACGTTACAGGATAACAGCGCAGCAATAAATAAAAGGTAAATTGATTTCATAGGTATCATATTTTTATGAATCGGAAAATTAAGCATAAACACGACCAAATCATCTATTGACTTATCGGATTTGTTCGTTTGGACAGAAATAAATCTTGCGCCCGCTTTTTACGATACACTCGATCTCGTGTCCACATCGATAACAAGGTTTACCCGTTCTTCCATAGGCGTAATGTCTGCGCGCAGAACGCTTGACTCCCTCCTCTTTTAATGCTTCTTCAAGCTCAGGATCAATGGTCACACCTTTCGTTTGATACGATCGCCTGGAAAGCAACAGTGAATATTCGGCGAGTTGTTGCTTTTGTTCATCTGAACATTCCGAAAGTGTAACATCGGGGTGAACATAGGAACAAAACAAAATTTCGCTCCTCAAATAGTTACCAACACCACTCAGGAACCCAGGATCCAGGAGTAACGTAGAAATGTTTCGCCGTTGATACGTTTTATCATGATAACGAGCCAATACCTCTTCGAATGTGGTGTCTGGATGAACAACATCGGGACCAAGTTTTTGAATGTACTTGTGTCCCTCTATTTCTTTTTCGGAGAAAAGGAGCTCAATATCTGAGGCTGAATACAACAAGGCAGAATGAGATGTGGTATGAATAGCCAGTCTGAGCGATCGGTTGGTATCTGGTGTTGTACCTCGTCGGGCGAGGATCCACTTTCCGTAGAGCTGATTCTGGGAATAAATCGTCATACCATTACTGAATGAAGTCAGAATCGCTTTCCCTCTGGGTTCAACCCGGGTCACTTCTGTACCTTTCAGCTCATCTTCAAACATTTTCAGATCGTCAAAAGCAAAGAATATCTCTTTTACCTCCTTTTTTTGAATAGCTTTTGAAATTTGATGGGCGGCTCTCCAAATCTCGGGTCCTTCCGGCATGTATTTGTATCTTTTGTTAAGGTTGCTTTGACTACATTTCATCAACACAATGCGTTCAATGAAAGCTGCTTTTGCTTTATGTACCGGTTATATATTTACCATTCTGCTCGAAGGTTTTGCGCGGATCGTAATTACGTTTTACCACAGAAAAACACTCACTTTTCGCGGAATTAGTGATTTACCTGGTATTGAATGGGCACTATTGATCCTGATACTCACCGGAATAACCCATTGGTTCGGAGCCATGCTTTCCACCAGTATCTACCCAGTGCATGCCCATAGAATGCTCGTTGCATTCGGAATACTGGTGGCTACAGGAAAAACCATTGAATTACTGACATTACACGCTACTGAACCTATCTGGTTTTTGGGAGGTAGTATGGTTATTGCTCTTTCCGGAGTCTTCGGAGCGTACTTAATTAAGAGAAACGGAGTAACAGCGGTTTCCGATTAATAATCCAACGAACGGACTAGTTTTCTACAACCGGAAAGGGTTCAAATCCCATAAGCGAGGCTACTTTTCTGCCTACCTCCGTATTGTCCCACCATCCCGAGAACTGCATCGCATGAGGACCGTAAGCCGAAAGTAAAATCGGAGTGCCCGTATGATGGGTTGACGCCCAACTTGTTTCTATACGATTTGAATCTTTTTGATGCTCTGTAAGGGTCAGGCCTCCTGTTTCGTGATCAGCAGTTAAGATCACAAGAGTTTCCCCATCGTTAGCGGCGAACTCAAGAATACTGGCCATGGTCTGATCCAGTGCATCCACTTCGCGTAACATGTAGGCAATGTCATTCCTGTGACCGGCCCAATCAATCTGGCTGGCCTCTACCATCAGAAAAAAACCGCTATCATTTTCAGAAACAATATCCAGCGCTTTTTGTGTCATTTCCTGCAGTGTAGGTTCTGATTCAGAAGTTCCCATACCCCCGATTGAAAATAAGCCCAACAATTTTCCATGTTCTGAAGCTTTTAGTTCGGAGGCTGTTTCCACAATGCGATAACCTGCTCCGGCAAATTCCTGCATCAGATCCCGGTTATCGTCTCGTTTGGACGCTTCCTTGGTTTGAGGAATAAAGAACTCCCGCCCACCACCAAGAAATACATCTACGCCCGAATCTAAAAATTGAGATGCAATTTCAGCTTCCAGCTTGCGTGATTTCACATGCGAAGCAAAACTAGCCGGTGTGGCATGGGTTATTGTAGAGGTAGCAACCAGTCCGGTAGCCATTCCTTTTTGTATGGCTAATTCTGTAATTGTGGTGCATTTCCGTTCTTCCGGATCTTGCCCTATTACCCCGTTATTGGTTTTAATACCACAGGAGTATGCTGTGGCTCCTGCAGCCGAATCCGTAATCAGATTATCAAAAGCATGTGTTTTGACCATACCCGTGACCGGCATCGTTTGAAGATATAAGTTGCCATCCTCACCTACGGTGTTAAGTTGTCCTGAGCTGATCTGAGAGATTCCTGTGCCATCAGCGATCACAAGAATCACATTCCTGATTGGTCGATCCGGAACAAGCGGTAGTCTCGGTCTGGATATTGTAGTAGCCTGAACCTGGAATTGTTCGGTTTGCCCAGTATGTGATTCAGAAGAGGAATGATCTGCTTCGCATGCAGAAAAAGTGATGACGAGAAAAATCAGGAATATCCAACGCATAAACTTTTTTCTGAAAGGTACCAGAAGTAAACATCCGTGAGATAATCGAACTGTTAATACTCTTTATTTTAGCGAAACCAGCTTTTTATAAGTCCGAGATATCCTTTCGCGGGCTTAGGGGCATCCTGATTTCGTTCTGTTGCTTTCTCTATTCGTACAGCAGGATATAACTCTTTAACCGGTTCCTGTTTTGGCTTTTGATTCGGCTTCTTCTTTGGAGTGTGTTTCTGAGTTTTGTTTGAACCCTGACCTCCATGTTGATTCTTTCCTCTCTGCTCTGTCTTTTTATTCTGTTTGGATGGTTCTTTGTCCTGTTTCTTAGCCTTATCTGCAGTCTTTGGTTTCAGCTTAACCTCGACCGATGGCTTGGATGATTTAGCTGGCTTTGGTTTTTCCTGGGTTTCTTCGGTTGTCTTTTTAGGGAGAGGTTTTACTATAAGATCGTCACCAACTTTATCCTGGATAGCCTTAAAGAATCGACTGTCATTTTTACTGACAAACGTAATGGCAAGTCCTTCCTTATCGTATCGGCCGGTACGTCCTATACGGTGAATATAGTCTTCAACCGCCCGCGGCACATCGTAATTGATAATTAAAGAAACATCATCGATGTCAATTCCGCGTGCTAAAACGTCGGTAGCTACAATAACGGGAACCGTACCATTCTTGAAATCCTGCAGAGCTTTGGTTCGTTCTTCCTGTTCACGATCTCCATGTATACTACCGGCGTTAATGCCTTTATTTTTTAGTAATCGTTCAAGCTGATTCGTGCCTTTTTTAGTTGCCGTAAAGATGATACATGATTTCCATTGCAGGTTCTCAAGCAGGTATTGGGCCAGCTTTAGCTTATCGTCTGCGTAAATTTTAAACGCCCATTGTTCCACTCTGTTCGAAGGCTTAGATACTTCGATTTCTATGGGTTCGGGATTCTTTTGAATACTTTCAGCGAGCGACTTAATCTGTTTGGGCATGGTTGCTGAAAAAAGCAGTGTTTGTCGGTCGGCTGGCAGCTTATCGATAATGTGATTCACATCGGGTAAAAACCCCATATCAAGCATCCGGTCGGCTTCGTCCAGTACAAGGTATTTGATGTTGGAAAAATCAATATCGAGTACTTTTATCTGATCAATAAGTCGTCCGGGAGTGGCAACCAGAATATCCACGCCGCTTCTTATCGCTTCTGCCTGGCGGGCAAAATCTTCACCACCAATGATGGTAGCTGAAGAGATACTGGCGTGATAACCTAAAGCAAAAATTTGTTCATCAATTTGATGTGCAAGTTCCCGCGTTGGGGATAAAATAAGGGCCTGAATTCCAGTCCGGTCTTCAGTGGTTAACAACTGTTGAATAAGAGGAATGACAAAGGCTCCGGTTTTACCCGTGCCTGTTTGTGCAGCACCTAATACATCTTTACCACCAAGCACCAGAGGTATACTTTGTTCCTGAATGGGAGTTGGAGAGTTAAAGCCCATGTCAGAAAGCCCGAGCATCAGTTGTTCATGCAAATCAAAGTCAGAAAATGTCAAATCAAAAGGGGTTGTAAGGTCATCAAAAGATCAATATACGTACTTCCTTGCAATTCCATTCAGGTTTGGTCTTCATAGTTCTTATTTTTGAGTTTTAAATCATAATCCAACGAATTAATACCAAAAAAATGACCATTACATCCAGAGTATTTCTGCTTGTAGCCATATCCATGCTCTTTATGGGCTGTAATGAGCCCGCTTCAACACCTTCAGCTCCGAAACCTGTAGCTCAGGATGAGCTTAACTCATTAATCGACAGTGCCAGTTACGCACTTGGAGTTCAAAATGCCCAGTTTTTAAAACAAGAAGGTGTCCGTTCATTTAACCAGGATGTGTACAACCGTGGATTCAATTCCACCCTAAATGATGAAGAACCTGTTTTGGATGAGGAAACTCTGTATAACATCACCATAGCATACCGAACCGAGTTACGTGAGGAAGCTGCGCTGAAGGCAAAGCAGGAAGGAGAAGATTTCTTACGTGAGAATGGAACTAATGAAGGTGTTATCACTACCGCAAGTGGCTTGCAATACAAGATTATACGTGAAGGTAGCGGAGGTTCACCAAAAGCTGAGGACAAAGTGCGAGTTAATTATGAAGGACGCTTTTTGGACGGCAAAGTATTCGACAGCTCTTACAAGAGTGGTGTGCCCGCAGAATTCACGTTGAGTAACGTTATTTCCGGCTGGACGGAAGTACTACAGCTGATGAAGGAGGGCTCGGAATATGAAGTATACCTTTCAGATACTCTTGCCTATGGAGAACGTGGTTACCCTGGGGCTATACCCCCTAACTCAACACTTATCTTTAAAATTGAACTTCTCGAAGTGTTATAACCCTTAACTAAAAATCTTCTAATGTGGGTTAAGGCTTTTTATAGGTACCGCATATAAAAAGTACCGAACTTTACGATGTACTGAAAAAGAGAGGGAGCCGGATATCAACCGACTCCCCATGAATACGTTGGCTTTTTCGGGGT
>JBCBST010000135.1:0-8396 GCA_039819115.1 Bacteroidota bacterium | reverse complement strand
CCCAGGCATGGCGCTTATGCTCGCATATCGAATACAGGAAGTGGAACAGTTCATCAGGGTAGGCCGGTCGATACCGGGCATACTGATCGGAGCGGTTAGAAAATCGATCTTTCATGCAGATAACCTGTAGTGGTAAGGTTTCAAAGATCTGTTCGGTATCAACAGGCACCTCGCGTTATTATAGCTTAAGTATCCGCAAGACAATACAGCTGGTTTAATGCTTATTTTTCATTCCTGAAAAAAATATAAGCAGCCCGGCTACTCCCACCCCGAAAAAGAACCCCGATACTGCTTCCAGGTTATCATGTTCGCTGTAAAAGTAGAGTATCATAATTCCGGCAACAATGCATAACCCACCAATTGCACCCGCCAGTTTTTGAGGTATAGTCATACGTCGGATTTACGGTTTATTAGCTACAAAAAAGTAGATTTCAGGCTCTATAAAAACAATGTATATCTAAGCCATCAGAATATGAAATTGCTGCGAATAACGCTCAAAACCATTTTCAAAGCTAAACCGGCAGGCTCACCTCAAATACAGCCCCACCTTCCGAGCGATTGGTGGCAGAAATAGACCCGCCATGCTGCATGATGATCTGCTTGGAAATAGCTAGTCCCAGTCCCAACCCAAACTCGGCCTGGCCGTTTTTAGTGGTAAAGTTCGTATCAAAAATGCGGGACAAATGTTCGGAAGGGATGCCGGGGCCGCTATCCCAGATACGCACCAAAATGCGTTGATCATTAGCAGAACATTCAATGCCGATGTCTCCCGATTTGTCTAACACATCACAAGCGTTTACGATGATATTCGTCCATACCTGGTTCAAATCACCCATTTTACCTAGCAAGTTTGGAATGGGCTGTAAATCTACCGTCAGGTTCAGATACTTCAGGCGGTGACCTAAAATCAGGATGGTGTCTTGCAATCCATCGCGGATGTTAATGGATTCCAGTTCGTTTTTATCCTGCCGGCTGTAGCTCTTCAGACTTTTAACCAGGTTAGCCACCCGTTTACTACCGGTTTCAATATTGTGAATGAGTTTGCCAGCCTCAAACTGCTGCACCATCTCTTCTAGTGGTACCTTTTTCTTATGCTCGTTGATGAGGGCGAACGCCTTATCCGGCATTTGAGCCATCTTACGTTCCAGCGGACGGTTATTGATCCATGGAAACTCTTTCTGAACCTTTAGTATTCTGGACCGGACTTCTGAACTGTTCATCGGTTCCTGTTCCAGTCCCAGTCGGAAAAACAGGGATAGTATCCCGTTTGAAGACTCAGAGTTAAAATGATCTTTCAGGGTTTCTGCAGAACGCATAATGGCCGCAGCCGGGTTATTGATTTCGTGAGCAAAACCAGCAACAAGTTCACCAAGAGTAGCCATTTTTTCTTGTAGCACCAGTGCCTCATGGGTGGACTCGAGCTTGGCATAAGCAGCTTTAAGCTCGTTACGCTCGCTCTTCAACTCATCGGTAAGGATGTTGGTTTTGGTATGGAGCTTTAAATTATTGCCGAACCGCTCGACCATATTCGAGATCATGAGCTGCTGCATGGGGTGCATGATACGCGGATGCTCACTCAGGTATTGTTCAAACTGATGTTGCTCCATCTTCAGGATCACCGATTCAGCCGATACTTCTGCGTTGGTCAGGGTTTTACCGCCGGTTGCAAAGGCGACCAATCCTACAAAGTGACCAGGCCCCAGTTTAATTAACTGCATTTCCTCTTTCTTCTTATTGGTCCAGCTCAGCTTCACTTCACCTTCCATTAATAAATAGAGGTGGTTCAGCTGGTGCCCTCGGTCAAAGAGTATCGTGCCTGCTTCTGCCTTAATGGTATGCGATTTAAGCTCGGGGAGCTCTTCTGTGAGCTTTCGGATAAACCGGAGGATCACATCGCGTTCATTAAGCCACTTAACGGGAGAAGATGTATTCATGCTTCCAGGCCTGTTTTAATGATCGGTTAGAGGACGATTTCGCATAGCCTCCGACAGGCGGGTACCATCCAGCCTTGCCATGAAGGGCAATAAGTTTGCTTTATGCTCAATGACATAATCCGTCAACTGTTCGGTAACAACATCAGAGAGTTGTTCTTTTGTCCATGGCTTGGAAATGTAATGATTCAAATCGGCCTGGTTTACAGCTTTCACCGTGTCTTCAAGCCCCGCCTGGCCCGTTACCAGCACCTTTTTGCTGTTTTGAGTGTGGGTAAGGGTGCTTAGCTCGATCAGTAACTCCACCCCATTTTCTCCGGGTAAGATGTGATCGCATAAAATGAGACCCACCTCTTGCTCACTTTCATAGATGGAAGTGATGACTTGTTTGGCTTCTTCGCTGGAATTAGCCGTTTCTATAGGAAACTGGTCTTCAAATGCTGCTAAATCGTTTACAATGGCATCCATTACTTCCAGTTCGTCTTCTACTATCAGTATATAAATTTGATGATCCATAGGGTGCTCCTTAATTAACGATTAGTGGCCAGTACATCAAGGCATATAGGGTTACGAGAATAAGGGCAAAAAGCCCGATGATGAACCCGGCTTTTGTCATATGCCTGGATTCCAGAATCCCGGTGCTCATGGCAATGGCATTGGGTGGGGTTGAGATAGGTAACATCATAGCCATACTTGCACTCACTCCAATCACAAGGCTGATAATGATAAGATTAAATCCTTCTCCCGCTACACCGGAGGAAGCCAGGCTTACCGCTAATGGAATAACCAGGGTTGCCGTAACGGTGTTGGACAGGAAATTCGACATTAAAATGACCACGCCACTAAATACCACGATCATCAGAATAGCCCCAAAGCTGGACCAGTTTATCCCGGTAACAATCCATTCAGCCAACCCGGTTTGCTGCATGGAAATGCCCAATGATATACCTCCTGCCACCAGCCAAAGTACTTCCCAGGGTAATTTACGGATATCGGCTTTATCCATTACGCCGGTAACGGTTAAGGCAGCTACCGGAAGCAAAGCCACGATCGCACTCTTCATGCCGTGCGATTTTTCTGTTATCCAAAGAATGACGGTAGTAGCAAAAACAACATATAATATGATCGCATTGCGGGAGGTGTTGAAGGTGCCACTTACGTCAAGTTCAATATGAGTGGCTTTTGCTTTAAAAAGACCCAGAAGGAGTAGCCAGCAAATAATTAAGGCAATGACTGCAAAAGGGGCCGCAAGCAGCATCCACTCCCCGAAAGGGATGTTAATACCTTGTGCAGAAAGAGCACCTATAACCACGGCATTGGGTGGGGTTCCGATAGGGGTGGCAATACCTCCTATGTTAGCGGCAAAAGGGATGGATAAGATCAATCCAATGCGAAGGGGATCATTGGCGTCGATTCTGGCAATGATCGGGATGATAACTGTCATCATCATAGCAGTAGTGGCCGTATTGCTCATAAACGCAGACAATAACCCGGTTACTACCATCAAACCCAGCATGATATACTTGGGCTTGCTGCCAAAGGGTTTTAGCAAAATACGGGTGAGATTGCGGTCCAGGTTGTATTTAACGGCAGCATCGGCCAGTACAAATCCACCCAGAAATAAAATGATAATAGGGCTGGCTAAGGTTTGTATGAACGCGGTATACCCCGTTGGGGTATAGTCGGCTACAGTTTCAGGAAATAGCAACCCTTCCTTACTGAGCAATAATACCTGAAGAAGAATAACAAGCATGGATGTGGCATAAATGGGAACAGGCTCCAACATCCAGAAAACAGCAGCCAGAAAGAATATCCCAAGGCCTACATGGCCGGCAAACGATAAACCGGGCAGGGTAATGAATAAGGGAAAGCACAGGCCAAGTGCTCCCAAAACGATCCCGGTTATTTGTTTCGAACTAAGCTTCATAGTGCTCCGTTTGTGACATCATTAAGTACAACACAAGGATACCGGTCAAATATGAAGATCGTGTTAGTTTTGAAAACAAATTGAGCTACTTTTCACTCATGATTTTAAAGCCTGATTTACTCTCTAAACTTTCTTCAGTAGAACTGAGGGCCAAGAAAATAGTGGAAGGATTCATTTCAGGGCTCCATAAAAGCCCTTACCATGGGTTCAGTATCGAATTTGCGGAGCACCGGCCCTATAACCCCGGTGATGATTTCAAACATATCGATTGGAAAGTATACGGTAAAAAGGAGCGGTTCTTCGTGAAGCAATACGAAGAGGAAACGAATTTACGTTGCTTTGTACTGCTCGATACCAGCAGTTCTATGCAGTTTAAGCACTTTGGTACGTGGAGCAAGTTACGATTTGGAATCCATTTTGCGGCATCATTAATGTATCTCATGCATCGCCAGCGTGATGCCAGCGGGTTTATTCCCTTCAATGAAACCGTAGAAACCCTGATACCGGCAAAATCGACGTATGCTCATTTACGGCAGGTGTATGTTGAACTGGAACGGCAGCTGCTAAAAGAAGAGAACGAGTCCTCCGAAAAAAGAAAAACGGCATCAGCACAGGCTATTCATGAGGTAGCCGAACGATTGAATCAGCGAAGCCTGGTGGTGATTATCACCGATTTATTTGAAAATGTGGATGCACATGATGAACTGATTTCCGCATTAAAGCACCTCAGACATCGGAAACACGAGGTGTTGCTGTTTAACATGATGGAAAAGCGAAGTGAACGGGAGTTGGATTTAGGAGACCAACGATACGTGCTGGAAGACCTGGAAACCGGGGCTGAAATGGAAATTCTACCCTCCCAAATCCGGGAGGACTATGCAGAACAGGTGAAGCAATTTACCCAGCGGTTTAAGACAGCTGCCAGCGAATTTGAAATCGATTTTGAAGAAGTAGATACCGAAGGTCAGTTCGATCAGGCACTGATGGCCTATCTGAATAAAAGAAGGAGATTGGGTTAGAATTTGACCGATTTAATTACGAGTATGGATGGACACTATTAACAAATTTAAACAAGATGAAATCATTGCGAATTCTTTATAAGATATCATGTGTGTTATGGGTAATCTGGGGACTGGTTCATATGTTCGCCGGAGTTATGACGATGAAGGGTGTTTTGACAGATGATATTACCGCTTCCGTAGCTGGCATTGCCGACGCCGTTGATCCTGCCACACTGGATGTAGCCTACCCCGATGCAGCCGGGGCTATCATAGGTCAACATGGCTTTAACCTGCTCTGGATTGGATTGGTAACAACGATTTGCGCCTTTTATGTTTGGAGGGGAAACCGAAATGCTATTTTCCTGGCCGCCATAACCGGAGGTCTGGCCGATGTGGGTTATTTCCTCTTTCTGGACTTGGGAGGGTTTGTACACTTCATTCCAGGAACGCTCATGACCATTTTTTCATCACTGGCCGTTCTGACCAGCTTTTACGCCTATTTCAAATCAAAAACACCTGAAACCAGTTAGGTAATCAGTGCTTTGATAGGGTGAAAAAGATCAAACTTTTGTATTCACACGTGTCCGCTAATAAACATTAGGTGGAAACACATTGGTTTTAGAGATTATCTTATCAACCACTGGCGAAGAGCATCAGAGTATGAGCCGTCAACACCTGAGTCGGCATTCAGGTTTAAAAAAGGCTGCGGTTCTGGTGTGTTGGGTAAACCGGTTCATACCCGATATCTTGCATATGATTGATAAGAACCGGGTTGATTCGGTTTAACAAAAAACGTTTAAGAACGATGATAAAGGCATATTCAGGACTATTAATCTCTCTGATTTTCATTGCAGGTTGTGAAACACAACCCACTATTGATGGACTATGGGTTATCACTTCGGTAAGCCTTGGGCGTACCGAGATGACGCCAAATGCGCGATGGATACGGTTCAATTCTGATTTTACACAGGAATCCGGCAATGGATGGTTCCAGCATTCAGAGGGCACATGGAATCTGGATGCCTCTACAAATAAGCTGAGTATGGTTAATACAAACGGAGTAGATGATCCATATGAAGCATTTACCACCTCTTTTACCGACAATGGAAACATGATATGGACAAGAACGGAAGGCCGGAATCCTGTTCGTGTGATTCTGGAAAGAAGGGATGAGCTTCCATCCACAGTGGGAGACCGGTTGCTGGGGGTGTGGTCACTGGAAGAAGCCGTGGGAGAAGGAGGTTATTTCACAGGGGATAGTACCTCAGGAAATGAGTACATCTTTTTCAGGTGGGATAAACGATTTGAAATTGGAACCGGAGACACCAAAATATATGGAGTGTATAATCTCCACGGCCATAAACCGGAAGTAGAGCTCATTCCATACGATGACAAATACCCACGTAATTTCTGGAGAGTACAGGCCGAAAAAGACACCATCTTATTAGGACAGTTGAATACATTAGAACCGGTAGTCCGAAAGTTCAAGAGAATCCGGGAATTACCTAGATAATAAAAGGGGACCGAATTGAATCAATCTCTGACACGATTTCTGAAGATCAAACCCCATATGCTAACAGAAGAATAACCATACAGGTCTTATACCTGGTCGGTTGTAAGCCTAAGGCGTGTTTCAGTCTATATTATGGGTCTTTAAAAACGTAGACAGATATTCAGCCACTTGTTTATGCCCTTCGGGCGTCCAGTGCCCTCCTAACGCTTCGTACCTGTGGGTATTGGTTACATTCAGATGAGGGATATCTTCGGAATCCAACATGTTAATCAGGGTACTATCTACTCCCTGGTATGCCACAAAAAAGGGTATCGAATATTTTGACAAATAGCGGTTCATTTCCTGGAAGATTGGGTTGGTAGGGTCTTCTATCCCAATCTTTGGAGGCAGAGTATTGGCAGACCATGCGTTCACTCCCATTCGTGCCAGGTAGGAAAACCGCAGCCATGGGTAGGTAGAGTATACAAAAGCCTGACCTTTGGGAACGGGAATACCCTCTGTGATTAAGGTCGAATCCCGGAGCATCATATAAGGTTTGTAGTACCCTCCGTGACGGGTATTGGTTGAATTATCGACCCGGTCGTTTTCGGAAAAATACAGGAGAACAACAGCCTTGGGATTGAGCTGATCCATATTCCGTTTAAGGGAAAGAAACGTCTGATCGGTACCATATCCATTTACTCCACTGTTTACCACATTCCAGCCCTGTAACTCTTCAGCCAGCAGATTTGTGAATCGTTCTTCCTGCTCTACATCAAATCCCCAGGTAAAGGAATCACCTACAAAGAGCAGATTGGGTTTGGAGTTATCAGGAAGGGTACGATCTCTGAACCCCAGTTCATTGGTTAAAAACGTTATCGTTCGTGTTCCTGCATACTGTCCGGTAACATCAGGAACTCCCTTCCATCCAAGTTCAACATCGTACTGAAAAGCGGCATTACTCAGGGATTGATTGGGGATGGTTAAATGATCGCCGGCCAGCCATCGTAAACATAACTCGGTAAACATCCACCAAAAGATAAGAGCACCGGTAACCAGGAGGATGTTTTTCCAGCCGGTGCTCATCAGGTCACTTTTTGATTTTTCAGAATACGGTTGAGTAATGAAGGTGAAATTCGCTTAACGAGCATGGCCATACGTTCCTTTATACCGGTAACAAAGATTTCCTCTTTTCTCCGGGCTATTTTTGGAAGAACAAGATGCACCATTTCATCGGCTGTCATGGCGTCAACATGTGCATCACCCATTTTCCCGAATGGAGTTCCATCCGCTGTTAGTGCGTTAACCGAAATATTCGTTTTGATGAAGCCCGGGCAAAGCAGGGTTACGGCAACGTTATGTTTGTACATTTCCTGTCTTAGCGAGTCGAAGAATCCATGGATAGCATGCTTGCTTCCGGCATACCCGGAGCGAAATTTAGTGCCTATTTTGCCTGCTACACTGCTGGTCACAATAATATGTCCCTGCTTTCGGGCTACCATATCGGGTAAAACGGCTTTGGCTATGGAAACGGAGCCAAAGTAATTCACCTCCATTAAATCACGAAGGGTACTCAATTCAGAGTCCAGCACCGTTGAGCGCTGACTGACCCCTCCGTTGCTAAACAGCATATCGATGGGGCCGAAGAAGGATGCTGCTATAGCCGATTTTTGAGGGATAGAATCGGACTCGGTTAAATCGAGTGGAAGTACGGCAATGCGATCAGCATCACCTCCCAATTGTTCTTTAACCTTATTCAGTGCCTCTTCTCTTCGTGACGATAAAATTAGAAAGGCCCCGTTGGCATACAACGCGCGGGCAAATGCTTCTCCGATACCGGAAGAAGCCCCTGTAATCCAAATGACTTTATTTCTGAAATACTCGACGGCCATAACAATCCTTCTTTTTAGGTCTGATAAGGTATTTCTTTTTTCTCCATAAACTCCACGGGCAAATACTTTTACGTGACCGGCATGTAGCGATCATTTCTAATTTTATTAACTTCGCAGCTAGTCAGTCCGCAACGTAGATTTTTCCTTATGCAT
>JBCBST010000134.1:0-8397 GCA_039819115.1 Bacteroidota bacterium | reverse complement strand
CGAGGCAGCCAGGGAGTATATCGGGCAGTTGGGGAGTGTATTATGCAAATATTTATTTATTATGTGTTTTTATTCCATGATCAGTCATGTATAAAATATTTATCACTTAATCCAAAAAAACCAGCCAATGAGTGAGACCAAAGCCTTAGAATCGATGATCGGTGAAGAGTACAAGTACGGCTTTACCACCGATGTTGAATATGAAGATTTCCCCAAAGGAATAAGCGAAGATATCATTCGTGAGCTTTCATCCCGTAAAAACGAACCGGAATGGATGACGGAATTTCGTTTAAAATCGTACCGGGCATGGAGGGAAATGAAAGAACCTTCCTGGTTTAATGCGACCTATGAGAAGCCGGATTACGAAAATCTCTTGTACTATTCTGCTCCCAAACAAAAGCCGGAACTGGATAGCCTGGATGATCTAGACCCAAACATCCGGGAAACATACGAGAAATTGGGTATTCCCCTTGAAGAACAAAAAATGTTAGCTGGAGTAGCAGTTGATGCCGTTTTTGATTCGGTTTCCATTTTTACCTCGTTCAAAGAAAAACTGGCTGAAGCTGGCGTCATTTTTTGCTCTATTTCTGAAGCCATCAAAGATCACCCGGAGTTGGTCAAAAAGTATATGGGATCGGTTGTACCCGTACGTGACAATTATTTTTCTGCATTGAACTCAGCCGTCTTTTCCGATGGCTCGTTCTGCTATGTACCAAAGAATACCGTATGCCCCATGGAATTATCTACCTATTTCCGGATTAACAATATGGAGTCGGGGCAGTTTGAGCGCACATTAATCATTGCTGAAGAAGGAAGCGAGGTCAGTTATCTGGAAGGTTGTACAGCACCTATGTACGATAAGAACCAGTTGCATGCTGCCGTAGTGGAATTGGTGGCACTGGATCGTGCAGAGATTAAGTACTCTACCATTCAAAACTGGTACTCCGGTGATGAACAGGGCAGGGGTGGTATTTACAATTTTGTTACCAAACGTGGTATCTGTAAAGGAGACCATTCCAAGATATCTTGGACTCAGCTGGAGACCGGATCTGCAGTAACTTTAAAGTATCCAAGTGTCATCCTTCAGGGTGATCATTCCGTTGGAGAATTCTACTCTGTAGCTGTAACCACCAAAAAACAGCAGGCCGATACTGGCACGAAAATGATCCATCTTGGGAAAAACACAAAAAGCACCATCATCTCTAAAGGTATCTCTGCCGGACAATCGAACAACAGTTACCGAGGAGAAGTCAAAATAGGGAAGAAGGCAAGCGGCGCCCGAAACTATTCAGTGTGCGACTCTATGCTTATCGGCCAGGAATGTGGAGCTCATACCTTCCCGTATATCTCCTCAGAAAACCCAACCGGGCGGGTGGAACACGAAGCCACCACATCAAGAGTTGGTGAAGAACAAATTTTTTACTTAATGCAACGCGGTATAACCGAGCAGGATGCAATTTCGATGATTGTAAATGGCTTTGTTAAAGACGTGTTGAAAGAACTACCCCTCGAATTTGCAGTTGAGGCTAACAAACTTCTGGATATCAAGCTGGAAGGCAGTGTTGGATAAGTCATCAAACCATAATCATCAAAAAGAACCCATATCACCGTGTTAGAAATTAAAAATTTACATGCCGAGGTTGAAGGCGAAGACATCCAAATCCTGAAAGGGGTTAACCTGACTGTTAATGCCGGAGAAATTCATGCTATCATGGGCCCAAATGGCAGCGGCAAAAGCACATTGTCAAAAGTAGTGGCTGGTCACCCGGAATACGAAATTACAGAAGGTGAAATCCTTTATAACGGGGAAGACATCGTTGAAATGGATGCCGATGAACGCGCACATCTTGGTTTGTTTCTTGCCTTCCAATACCCGGTAGAAGTACCGGGTATTACCAATAAAACATTACTCCGCGAGGCGTATAACACCATTGCCCGCGCAAATGGACGAGATGAACTTGATCCTCTTGAGTTTGAAGACTATCTGGTCAGCAAGCTTGATGTAATAAACATGAGCAACGATTTTCTGGAACGTAGTATAAATACTGGGTTCTCAGGTGGCGAAAAGAAGAAGAATGAAATCTTCCAGATGGCTGTACTTAACCCAAAGTTGGCATTCCTTGATGAAACAGATTCCGGGTTAGATATCGATGCCCTCAAAGTTGTATCAGACGGTGTTAACCGGTTTTCTAATAATGAAAATGCCATCGTTATGATTACCCACTACCAGCGATTGCTAAACTACGTTCAGCCCGACTTTGTACATGTAATGATGGGTGGTAAAATCGTTAAGTCCGGTGGTAAAGATCTGGCAAGAGAACTCGAAGCACAGGGTTATGACTGGTTGGAAAAAGAGTTCATGGTGAATGGAGAGGTTCACTAATGAGCAGTGTTATCGAATCACCCCTAACATTGGTGGAGTTTCTGGACGCAGTTCCTGCTCCACAGGCATCAAATGCCTTCGAACCAATCCGGAATGCCGGGAACCACGGGCTCGCTACGTTCCCGTTTCCTACAAAAAAGCATGAGGAATGGAGATTCACCGATCTTAAGTCCATCTCAAAGCATCATTTTGTTTCCATAACCGGCGCTAATCCCTCAGGAACGCCTGACATCAATCCTTACCTGCTTCCTGAGGCACTGAACAGCAGACTGGTTTTTGTTAATGGAGTGTTCAGCTCAGAATTATCCTCGCTTGACGATTTGCCTTCCGGGGTTATTGTTGGGAACCTGCCGGATGTAAAGGACCACGAACACGTGTCGTTTCTGGGTTCTATTGTAAACTACGAAGAAGATGTTTTTGTGGCTCTGAATGATGCAAATATTCAGGATGGGGCATACATATACGTTCCAAAAGAGACGGTAATAGAAGCTCCTATTCACATCCTTAATGTATTCACGGATGCTGAACATCCCTTTTATGCTACTCCGAGGGTTTTGTTCGTAGGTGAAATGTATTCAAAAGCTACGATCATCGAAGAGCATGTCGGTTTGGGTAATAACATATACCTTAATGTACCTGTGGCTGAATTTAAGCTCTTTGAAGGTGCTCATGTTCACCATGCAAGGATTCAACGCGACAGCAAAAAGGCCAGTCATATTTCTCGCCCTGTCGCCAGTCTTGAGCGTAACGCAGAATATCACTCATATACGATCTGTCTCGGGGCAAAGCTGTTTCGGAATGAACCCCGTGTTATACAAAATGCAGAAGAAGTAGATTTTACGGTAGATGGATTGGTACTGATTGATGGAGAGCAAATCGCAGACACTCATTCCATCATGGATCACCGTTTTGCGCACGGTAACAGCCATCAGCTTCACAAAGTGGTGGTAAATGATAAAGCCCACTCCATTTTTAACGGAAAGATTTTCGTTGCTAAAGACGCACAAAAGATTGATTCTTTTCAGGAGAACCGAAACCTGCTGCTTTCTGAAGACGGTAAGGTGAACACGAAACCGCAATTAGAGATTTTTGCCGATGATGTGCGTTGTTCACACGGAGCAACCATCGGTTATCTTGATGAAGAAGAGGTATTCTACCTTCATAGTCGTGGATTGACCGAACAAAAAGCCCGCGAGTTATTAGTATACGCCTTTGCATTAGAGAGCGTTGAGAGTATGGAAGTGGAATCTGTTGAAAAGCTATTATTGGAAGAAGTCATTAAATATACGACCCGCGATTAACGCATTATGCTTAGCCAGCCTGCATCTGTCGATACAATCATAAACTGGGAAACCGTACGGGCCCAGTTCCCGGTACTTCAGCAAGAAGTGAACGGAATGCCATTGGTGTATCTTGATAACGGAGCCAGTAGCCAGATGCCATTGCCTGTTATTGAGCGGATTAACGCATATCACCACAACGAACACGCAAATGTACATCGTGGCATTCATACACTAAGCCAGGCAGCAACAAACGCCTATGAAGCTACCCGTGGTAAAATTCAACGATTGCTAAATGCTGCTTCTGAACGTGAAATCATCTACACCACCGGCACTACCGACTCCATTAACCTGGTTGCAAACAGTTGGGGGATGTCGAATCTGACTGAGGGGGATGAGATCTTACTCTCACATATGGAGCATCATGCTAATATTGTTCCCTGGCAGATGATCGCTGAGCGTACGGGCGCTATCATAAAAGCTATTCCAGTTACGGAAAACGGAGAGCTTGACATGGATACCTTCCATGAACTACTCTCTCCAAAAACCAAAATACTGGCTATCATACATGTTTCTAATGTACTGGGGACCGTAAACCCTGTAAAAGAAATGATCGCTTCGGCACATTCTGTTGGTGCGGTAACGTTATTGGATGGAGCCCAGTCTGTTCCACATTCAAAAGTGGATGTTCGTGACCTGGATTGTGATTTTTTCACTTTTTCTGCACACAAAATGTGTGGTCCTACAGGCTTTGGTATTCTGTATGGGAAGATGGAATTACTGGAAGCTATGCCACCTTATCGTGGCGGTGGCGATATGATTGATAAAGTCAGTATCGAAAAGACTACCTACAACGATGTTCCTTTGCGGTTTGAAGCCGGAACCCCACCGATAGCTGCCGGGATTGGTCTCGGAGCAGCTGCTGATTACATGATGAGTCTTGGCATGGATTCTGTTCAGCAGCGGGAGCAGGAATTATTAGACTATGCCACTGAGAAGATAAGCTCAATGGATGGAGTGCGCATCATTGGTACTTCCAGGAACAAAGCGTCTGTTATTTCATTTATGCTGGACGGTATTCATCCAACAGATGCAGGAACCATACTCGATCAAAAGGGTATCGCAGTTAGAACGGGGCATCATTGTGCCCAACCTCTCATGGACTGGTATAACATACCGGGTACTGCGCGGGCAAGTATTTCTTTTTATAATAACAGGAAGGATATCGATGCACTTGCAGAGGGTATCCACTATGTACAATCATTTTTTGACTAATTACTTATTCGGATATACAGATGGCTAAAATCAGAGAAATAGAACGCACACCTAACCCTGACGCTATGCGTTTTGTGCTGGATGAACCGCTAACTAAAGGGGTAACCCGTTCTTTTGAAAACTCAATGGAAGCGGAACATGATCAGCTGGCTTCCGCCTTGTTCCATATTGATAACGTAATTAACGTGTACTACGTTGACAAATATGTAACCGTTACCCAGGATGGTAAAGCCGTTTGGAGTGAACTGCTTCGCAAACTGGCCCCACCTATTCGGGAAGCCCAACCTCTCACTGACATAGAAGAGGATGCTGAAGTACACGTTAGTAAAGAAGCCCAGGAATCGGACGATCCACGTCTTAAAGAAATTAATCGGATGCTGGATGACCAGGTAAGACCTTATCTTCTTGCTGATGGAGGAGGGCTAAAAGTACTCAGTTTGGAAGGAAACCGACTTAAGGTGCATTACCAGGGTGCCTGTGGTACATGCCCTACGGCTACAACAGGAACGCTATATGCCATTGAGAGTATGGTAAAACGTATTGACCCTGAAATTCAGGTTATTTCGGTTTAATAAAGAGCATACCGAGGTTCGGAATGGAAATTACCGTTAGTGAACGTGCTGTAAAGCGAATCGATCAGATCAGAGAAGAACAGGCCGTTTCTAAAGAAGCCATACTCAAAGTAGGAGTGGTGAGTGGAGGTTGCTCTGGGCTAACCTACGACCTCGATTTTAAAGAGGACGCCCGGCCTGCCGATAACGATCATGTTTTTGAATTTGGTGAGCTGAAAGTTTGGGTGGACATGCGCAGTTTTTTATACCTGGCTGGTACCGAGCTTGATTATACGGATGGCCTGGAAGGGCAGGGGTTTCATTTTCATAACCCAAATGCTTCCCGTACCTGCTCCTGTGGAGAGAGTTTTTCGGTTTGATATACTTATTATGGCAGAACCAATTATAAATCGCGTAAAAGCGAATACAAAGTTAGTTACCATTGATCTGGCTGATTTCGCTCCTACTGACGATATCGTATCCCTTGATATCAAGTCATTCCTGCACATGGGGCTATTACTCAAAGAGCAGGATTTTCGGAATGATCTTGCCAACTATGACTGGGAGCAATACCAGGGAAAAGTACTGTGCGTGTTCTGTTCCACGGAAGCAATAATAGCACCATGGGCCTGGATGTTGATTACCACCTTTGCTTCTGAACACGCGAAAGATGTAATGCATCTGGAACCTGACACTGCCAGGCACCAATTGTTTGAACGGGCACTGAATGATCATAACTGGTCTCTTTATGAAGGAAAATTTGTGCTCCTCAAAGGATGCGGAGATGTACATGTGCCTGATTCTGTATACGTATTAGCAACCAATAAGCTCCTCCAGGTTGCACGAAAGATCATGTATGGTGAGGCATGCAGTTTTGTGCCTGTGTATAAAGGCTGAGCTACCTCATTTTCTTTAACCGCCGAAAAATGTAATCTAAAACCAGATTTTTTTTGAGCTTTCTAAGCTCATTGAGTTTCTATTTAACGAACTACAGTTATTACTCGGCAGTTGGTTAGTGGTACACTCAAGGATCACGAGAGTGCAACGTATTGTATTTCGTGTGTGAGTGGAGCATATTCTCACTTAAACATCTACTACACAATATGCATGTAATCGTAACGGGTTCGTCCAGGGGCATTGGAAAATCAATTTGTTCTTCACTCTTAGCCAAATCACATTCTGTTCTCGGTATTTCAAGATCCTTATCTGGAGCATTCAACCAAAAAGGGTATACCCATATGGCCTGTAGCTTTGACGACATGGACCAGCTCGAACAGTTACAATCGTTGTTTACATCCCCGAATATCCCAGGCATATTGATCAATAACGCCGGAATCTTTGAAGAAGCACCGATTGAATGTACTCAGGATGGTGCATGGCTCGAAAATTGGGATCGCATCCATCAGGTAAATCTCAGAGCTCCGGCCTTACTATGCAAGTGGGCAATAGAATCATGGTGTGAACACCAGATACCAGGTATCATCATTAACATTGCTTCCAGGGCTGCTTATCGCGGAGACACCGAAGAATTCGCCAGCTATGCCTCCAGCAAAGGTGGGTTAGTAGCATTTACTAAAAGCGTAGCCCGTAGTTTTGGTAAAAAAGGGATCACGGCATTTACGATTTGTCCTGGTTTTGTTGAAACCGATATGGCCCGCAATTCCATAGACGTGTACGGAGAGGAATATCTGACCCAGGATCTGGCCTTATCTGAGATTGTGCCACCAGAACAAATTGGTGAGCTTTGCGCTGCCATCTCCACAGGTAACCTGAGTCACATGACCGGACAGACCTTTCATATTAACTCCGGAAGTTACCTGGTCTGATTATTCAGGATAATTCTGATTTAATCATTCCGCTTTTAATACCTAACTTTTGTGCATGGGAATAAAAAACAGAAAAAAAGACCACGTTCAGCTCACCATAACAGAGTCGACCCAATACCAAAAAACATCCGGGTTTGAACGGTTTGACTTTGTGCACAACGCATTACCGGAAGTTAACCTTCAGGAGGTATCCGCTGAGACTCCCTTACTAGGACGTCTATTCAGCCTTCCACTATTTATTTCCTCAATGACCGGCGGATACTCTGAATCTGGTCCGGTTAATGCAATCATTGCAGAGTTCTGCGAAGAGGTCAACCTTCCGTTTGGAGTTGGGAGCCAGCGTGCTATGCTGGAACATGATGATGTGATCCCGACGTTTTCTGTTGTAAGAGAAAAAGCACCCACGGCATTTATCTGCTCAAATATCGGGGGAGTACAATTGGTAGAGGGGTGGAAACCAGACTATCAACGTCGTATGCTGGATGCGATTCGGGCAGATGCCCTAATTGTTCATCTGAATCCACTCCAGGAACTAATGCAGCCTGAAGGAGATCAGAATTTTAAGGGTGTGTTGTTTGGAATCGAGCAATTGGTCTCATCGATTCACATTCCTGTAATCGTTAAAGAAACGGGTGCAGGAATCACTGAATCTGTTGCCCGACGATTGCTTAATGCCGGTGTTTCTGCTATTGATGTAGCCGGGGCCGGAGGAACAAGTTGGGCCATGGTAGAAAATCAACGTAAGAGCAACCAGGATCCGTACTATGCATTTGATAACTGGGGAATACCTACAGCAGAATGTATAACACAGCTTGCTGAATTGGAATGGGAGCAGAGTTTCGAGATCATTGGTTCCGGAGGAATACGAACCTCCTTCGACATGACAAAAGCCTTATGCTTGGGGGCTCACTTTACAGCAACAGCTCAACCTATAATCAAAGCGATTCATAACGATGGTTTAGAGGGACTAATGGCGATGTATTCCAGGTGGGAACAAGAGTTAAGAATGATTTTATGCTTACTGGGATGCACTTCGCCGACTGAGTTAAATCGTTCTCATCTATATGAAATTTTCATATAGA
>JBCBST010000133.1:0-8484 GCA_039819115.1 Bacteroidota bacterium | reverse complement strand
CTCTCTTCATAAGAGCAGGTTCAATCATCCCTCAACGGGAGTATGCATCTTCTATCCAAAAAGGAACAAACGATGTGTTACATACCATGATATATGCCGGAGCCAATGCAAGCTTCGAATTGTTTGAGGATGATGGTATAAGCAATGACTATATGGACGGAATCTATGCAAAAACCATGCTGGAATGGGTAGAAACCGGGGAATCGGCTACACTTACTATTGCACCGGTTCAGGGTTCCTTCAAAGGCATGCTGGCCGATCGGACCTGGAATATTGAACTGTACTCCGCAAAAGAGATTGAATCTGCCTCCTTGAACGGAACACCTGTTTCGTTCACTCAAAATGAGGGTATGATTTCTTTTGAATCGTTTACTGCCGGTAAGTCAGATAAACAAGTACTTGAGATTAAGCTCAAACCTTAACCCCTGTTCCTTCGCACCCTCTGATTTTGATGTTTCATAAAAATCCCGTTTACTGGTTAGCATAAACTAACGTATCGGGGTATGAAACAACGCATTACAGAACTCAAATGGGGGTTCATTTTTACCATTTCTTTGCTGGTGTGGATGGTATTGGAACGTATGGTTGGCCTGCATGATCAACACATCGACAAGCACGTCATTTACACCAATTTCTGGGCTATTCCGGCTATTGCCATTTATGTGCTTGCACTGCTCGAGAAACGAAAAAAGGATCTAGACGGTACGATGAGCTACTCGGAAGGGTTCATATCCGGACTGGTCATTACGTTCGTAGTTACCATACTGGTTCCCCTGAACCAATATATAATCTCCTATGTGATCACGCCTGATTATTTCAATAACGTGATCGCCTATAGCGTTCAAAACGATATAATGACCCGGGAAGAGGCCGAGGCTCAATTCAACTTCCTGAATTACATGAAGCAGGGGCTTATTGGTGCCCCTATTATGGGCATTATCACATCCGGTATTGTTGCTATCTTCACACGTAGTAAATCGTAAAAAGCGTCATAACCTATGGTTACGCGGTTATCCTTCTGCTCCGCTAAACGCTTTCGGTATCGGGTTATCCTCTGTTTCCTGGGACCAATACACCGTAAGCACCCACCAACGATCGCCATCGTTGAACAATTGAATGCTGTTAATCCCTTTCATAAAAGGTTCAGCATCGTTTTTACTATACTTCGATTCGTAGGTGCTGAACACTTGTACCACATGACCAAACCGATGTACTTCCCGGTTGACCTCAATTTCATGGAATCCGTTTTCCACCAGCCACTTTCCCGAGGAGCTGATGTATTGCTCCGGAGTCATCATGCGGTGCACTAGTTTTCCCTCCTGGTTTTTACCGGTGGGAATAAGAAGAGCTTCTTCTGCAAACAAATTCTGAAAACGATCCCAATCACGTGCCTCTCCTTTTTCACCGGAAATGGACGCATACAAGGCTTTTAAAATCGAATCAATAGACTCCACATCCTGCTCATACTGAGCTGAAGCCGGAAGACTGATTACACCTACCACCAGCAACATCAAACATATACTCTTACTCAGCTTTTGCATCCCTGCCTCCTTCTGGTGTCCACGATATTGATAACCTTCCAGCCTTCTTCAGTTTTCATCATCTGGAAAGCGTTTACTCCGCAATGAGAGAATGTATCGCCACGGAAAAAGTGATAGGGTGTCCAGACCGAGGCCAGATCTCCGTCAATCTTGATTTCAATTCCATCCAGCCGCTCATCCCAGACATCTTCTTTGGGACCTCCTACAGCAGCAATAAATTGTTTTACTGAGGTTTCGTTTAATATCACCTTTCCATCACGGTTTCGGCCAACCGTTTTCATCGTAGCATTCTCAAGAAATACGGCTTGCACCATGGAACTATCGCCGGCACGCATTCCGTCAAATAAATGGTTAATGGCCTGTTTAATCTGTTCCTGCTCTTTGTTTTCTACGGGTTGGGCAACTGCTACATGCATGATAAAAAGTGCCGTTAGCATACCTGAAATGAATCTCATAAATCCTGTCTTTCTAGGAAATGAACACATGCATGCTTTAAGATGCGAATGTGAACCCCGATTTTTTAAATGCTTTTACGCTGGCCGGGTTACCGGAATTACCATAGGATGGCCCGATTGAGGGTGAGGAAGGATCTGTACCGGGTAGTCAAAAGCAGTAGAAATAGTAGTGGGCTTTACTACCTCTTCAGGTGCTCCAGAAGCTAGTACAACTCCCTGTTTTAAGGCAATAATCTGATCGGAATACTGTGCTGCGAGATTAAGATCATGAATGATAATAAGCACCGTTACCCCGTTTTTTGCTATTGATTGAAGAAGATCGAGTATCTGGTGCTGATGTGAAATATCGAGGCTGGCTAACGGCTCATCCAGTAATAGATACCCCATATTATCTCCATGAACAGATTCCCATATCTGGGCCAATGCACGTGCAATATGCACTCTTTGTTGCTCTCCTCCAGACAAGGTAGTGTAATCCCGATCAGCAAGATGGGTTGCGTCAACCTGCTCTAAACAAGCTCGAACAATACGTTCGTCTTCCATCGACCCAAAGAACCCGGAATGTGGAGATCGTCCGATATTCACCACTTCCTGAACAGTGAATGCAAAATTGAGCTGTACATTCTGGCTTACCACCGCACGTACTTTTGCCAGTTGTGTTTGGATATCTGGAGAAAAAACTTGTTCACCATACCAGATATCTCCCGTTTTGATAGCGATATTGCCTGTAATTGCTTTCAACAGGGTTGATTTTCCAGCCCCGTTTTTTCCGATTACGGCTGTTATCTCACCTGGACGAAGAAAAACAGAAACGTCCTCTAATAATGTTTTCCCAGAAGGTACGGTTACAGTTATATGCTCCGTCCGAATCATAACGAATGAATAGCAGTACGATTTCGAAGCAATAACCACAGAAAAAACGGGGCTCCTGCAAATGCAGTAACAATTCCGATAGGTAATTCAGCTGGTACAACAATGGTACGGGCTAATACATCGGAAGCTAACAACAAAAGGGCTCCCAGCAGTACGGAAGCCGGAAGAAGAAACCTATGATCCGTCCCGATCATTAACCGTAGTATATGTGGGATCACAAGGCCAACAAATCCAATTATTCCGCTAACGGAAACAGAAACACCAACACCCAATGCACATAAGACAATAATTACCCGTTTTATAACTTCTACATTTACACCAAGGTAGGCTGCCTCCCGTTCTCCCATTAAGAGAACGTTCATTTTTTTGCCCAATAATGGTAAAACCAGAATAGTAAACAGCAAAAAAGGAAATGCTACATAGACCGTTTCCCAGGTTGAGCTACCTAAACTACCGAGTAGCCAGAAGGTGAGGTCTCGTATCTGGTTGTCATCTGCCGTGAAAATGAGATATCCAATCCCCGCCGCGGTGAATGCGTTGATGGCAATACCGGCAAGTAACATCGTCGAGACACTGGTTTTACCTTTGTACCCGGAAATACGATAAACGACAAAGGTAGAAACCAGACCCCCAAGAAATGCAGCCAATGGTAAAAACCAATTCTGGTCTCCATATTCTGAGAGAGCTGCTACTGTTGGAACCCAGATTATAGAAGCCGCCGCCGCTAAAGCAGCTCCTCCCGAAACACCAATTAACTGTGGATCTGCCAAAGGATTACGAAAAAGACCTTGAAGAGCTGCTCCGCAAATTGATAATGCACCGCCTATTAGTACGGCCATTATCGTACGTGGGAATCTGATCCCAAAAATGATCGCAGAAGACTGAACATACTCGTCTTCTGCAAGCTCTGTACCCACTTTGCTCCAAAGTACTTTAACAACTGTTGAAGTCTCAATTGAGATCGCACCCACTCCAATAGATGTTACAATAGTAATTAAGAGGGCAATACCCAGTAGCCCAATGGTAACCAACGCTCTAACCGATCTGTTCTTCGGCAAGAAACGAGCGATTAAAGGCATCTATTTATTTGTTTAATGAGGTGAATTGATCTGGATGAAAATACTCCATTAACTCAAGAACAGCGGAACCCAGTCGCGGGCCAAAACCCAGCAAATAGTTTCCATCCATATAGATCAGCTGATCGTTTTTTACGGCCGTAGTGAGTTTTACAACTGCATGCTCCCGTATATTAGACTCAATATTCTCACTTCTGTGCTTCATGTAAATAATGAAATCAGGATTGGCCTGGAGAATCGATTCGGAGGTAACAGGTTTATACCCTTCAAAATCGTTAAATGCATTTACTCCACCGGCTAATTCAATAATGGATTTTGCACCCGTATTGGCACCTGCAACCGTAAATTCGCCCGTTCCGCGCAGAGCCAATACGAATAAAACAGTGGGTTTTCGACTAATCCTACTTTGGATTTGTCTGGCTTCATCAAACTGTACCCGGTTTTTCTCAACCAACGCTTCCCCTTTTTCTTTAACTCCGAGAGCCTTCGCTATGGCGTGAACTTTATGGGCCATACCTTCAAAACTCTCTTCGTCTTTAATCATAAGTACATCCGTCTGCGCTTCCCGCATTTGTTGAATAGCCGTTTTAGGCTCCGCTTCATCAGTTGTAATAACCAAAGATGGCCGCAGTGATAAAATTCCTTCCGCAGCCAGGCTTCGTATATAGGGTGATTTTGGAAGCTGATGTATTTCAGGAGGGAATGTACTGGACACGTCCACAGATATAACCTGATCTCCCATTCCTAATGCATACACGATCTCGGTAATCGAGCCTCCTATGGTTAAAATTCGCGACGGGTCGGTTACCGTAGTTTCATAGCCATCTGCACTTTTGATCACAGGTTGAGCGCTCAGTCGAGAAGGAGAAAAGCACAGAGATAAAACAACGAGCAGCAGGACACTCTTCAATTTCATGCTAATTCCTCTTCACGGGTTAATAAATCATTGGCTAATGATTTCCAGGAATCAAGCTCCGGTTTACCCGGCTTACGTGCCCCGAAAAACGTGGCAATGTTCTTCCGATCTGCGTCAAAAATTTCAAGCGAGGTTACAATCCCGTCTTCGGTCGGCTTTTCAACAATCCAGGAATGTGCAATATGATCTTCACGAAGGTGCAGGTTAAACTCCGGATCCAGAACATTGAGCCAGTTATCCATCACCTTGATCTTGTTTACCTCTCCGCTATGAATTTGAATAACCCCCCGGCTACTCACAAATACCATAATGGGAACTTGTCGCTCTGAAGCTTTTTCCAGCATTTCGCGGGTCTTAGTATTCGATATTTTTGTTGCAAACCGCCCTTCCGCGATTTCAAGAGCATGAGTACGTTCTACCTTATACTTTCTGAGGAGAGGGTAAAAGTCGTGAGTGTCCTGTAAATTAGCCCAGTCTTCTAAAAATGCAGACTCATCTATTTCAGATTCGTACGTTGGTTCCTCGGCAGCCCCCTCCTGAACGTGAACCTCAGGCGTCTGGTCTTCCGCTGTAAATTCTGACACCACCTGATGGTATGTTTCAATATGCTCTTCATTCATCAGGTATATTTTGTGAACCGCAGTCCCGAATTCATCGAAAAACTGGATACTTCTCAGTGTTCGCTTAGGGGTTTCCACCTGGGTAGCATAAGCAAAACTAAAACGGTTGATGAAAATCCTCAGATCAATATTTGGATCAAGTACCAATCCCACATGACCATCAAAGCTTATTTTATGATACTCTCCCTTCCTTTCATGAACAACCGAGTTATTGCGAGTAAGAGCCATTACATAACCGAGTCGCTCAATGGCCTTAAACAGGTCTTTAAAATCGTTGGTTAACCGAATTGTTTTTTTGCCATCAATGTGTGCAGCAAGTAACTCAGCTTCGGAGACATTCAGCTGCTCTGCGGCCTGATTCATTCGTAATTTTGGGTTCGTTTGCTTCAAGTCTTTGAAGCGTGTTAGTAGAGAGGGTTCGTGTTGCTGCATAGTTTACATTTATAAACATTATTTAGACCTAGTCTAAATTAAGAAAACATGAGCATAAAAAAACCCCTTTTCGTTCATAAAAAGGGGTTTTCCGTGTTATGACCTGTCTGCTCGACACAAGACAGGTGAAGCTATTTTAAAAATTGTAGATACGAATGGTATAGTATCGGTTTCTTGGACGGGTTTCCTCGTTTATGAAAGCTTCCGTCGTCATGTCCGGGTTGCCCCGATAGTAGTTAAGCATCTCTACCTTGGCATAACTACCACCATCACCAGATCGAACCAATATGGTTTTATTAGGGATCGGAGATACGATGTTGGTCCGGAAATCATAGTTATACCAGCCATTGCCAGAACCAAACGGAACAGCAAGTAATGTGTCGGTATCGATCGCGTAACCGGTCGTTGCGGCGGCTTCCAGTTCGGCAAATGGAGTGTCCAGTACGATAGCACCACCAGTACCATCACCACTGATCCCGCTGTTCGTAAGAATGGTGGTTGAGGCAAACGCCAGATCCCACTGCGTGGAATTAGGATCCGTAACGATTGTCTGAGTTTCGAGGTCTACGTAAGTGAATACGGGAGGTGGTCCCTGTCCGGGAGGCCCTCCGGATACTCCGCCGGTATCAGCAGGAATATCGACCATAAGAACTCCTTCTGTTATTGAGATGTCGTCGTCGTTGTCATCAGAACATGCAGACACAAGGACTGCCACAGCGAGAAGGACGCTTAGTAGTATTGTGTAGTTGTTTCGCTTCATATGTGTATGAATGATATGATTATAGGTTAGAAGATTTTGGTTGAAAACCGGAGGTACATTACCCGACCGAGTTGCCCCGGCACAAATCGGAAATTCTGAAAGTTGAACATGTTATCTATGCCTGCCTGGACCAGATAGTTGCCAAATTGCTTACCCAGGGTTACGTCATGGATCAGATAGCCCGGTACTGAATCCGTGATGGTGAGTGAGCTCAACCCAAGGAACCGCAACTCCTGGTCAGGAAGCTCCTCGGATGAATCGATTCTGTTATTTCCATTTACATCGCCAACGTTGAATACACCATTAAAAACCACCCGGTAGTTGGCCTGTATTCCGGTCAGCGACTCATTGAAAACAAACTTCATGTTTCCACTATGAGTTGAGCGGTTAGGCAGGGTCAAATTGGAGGTCTGAGTAACCGTTACCGGCGCTCCGTTACTATCAAGAATCGTCCGGTCAAACTCTACTTCCTGGGTTGCGTCCAGATATTGATAGCCTAGTGAGAGCTGTACCTGATCAGACAACCGGGTTCGTATATCAACGTCAAAACCCTGAGTTACTACGTTTTCCAAATTGAAATAGGTAAACACAAACTGGCGACTGGTTCGCTCAGCAATAGGTAAGGTCTCAATCAGGTTGTTCACGTTATTTCGAAAGAGATTAAACCGAATCGTGGAAAATTCATTAATGAAGTAATCGAATCCTCCATTGAACGCTACCGAAGCTTCAGGTACCAATGGGTCGAGCCCGGTCGGGTCAGAAATAATGCGCCGTATTAGTCCCAGCTCATCTAATCTTTGCACCCCGATATCCACATTGGAAGATCCAAACACCGAGTACCCGGCAACTGGATTGCTAAAGTCAAGGAATAGTTGCCTGAAATCAGGGCTGCGGAATCCGGTACCAACTGATGCACGCAATCGAAGCTCGTCATTGACTTTAAGTAACAGGGATCCTTTTGGAGTAAACCTGCTTTCAAATTCGCTATGGTTATCCCATCGCATGCCACCTGTAAATGCAAGTGCAGGAAAGATCTGCCATTCGTGTTGAGCAAATACAAATTGAGTATTAAACGATGGATTATCGGGATAGCGATCGGCCCTTAATCGTTCAAATGTACTGCCGACACCTGCACTGGTAATATGGTTGTTGTTCCAATAGTAATTACTGTTGGTTTCCAGCTTTTGATAGTACTGGTTAAAGGTGTCTTCCAGTAGAATATCCCTGAACTCCGGAATCTCCGTGTCGTAGAGATTCTCTGTGCGAAACTGACTGAAGTAATAGTCCAGATTCACTCGCGACTTTCCGCTTGGTCTCAAAGCCAGAATCGAGTTAAAAGAAAGATCCCTTTGCGTGTTCTCATTACCCACGTTATCGGTTAGGGATCGGTCATCAATGGTTTCTGAGAATTCGAATGTTGAGTTGTTACCCTCGTAAAACATTCGGCCGGTCACATTCAGATCCGCAAAAGAGGCCAGCTCTATTTTATTGGTGATGGATGCCGAATAATTTTGTGTGGTGGGATCGTCGTTATTCTCACCCGGATCTGCCACCCGGCCAGTTGCTCCATTCGTGTTGATAAAGAAATTTGTACTGACTCGCCTGCTATTAAATGCACCATTCAAACCCGCATCGAATGAGGTGAACTCACCCAGGCGCCCATACACGTCCAGGGAAAAAGGATCGGAAGATTTTTCATCGCTCTATTCTGCGCAGGCTGCGCGGCGCGCTCAAGCTCCGCGTCAGGATTCGACCCTAGCCTGCCTTAAGGTTTTCGCCAGTTCTTCAGGTTCCTGAGCGCCGGAAACCGC
>JBCBST010000132.1:0-8578 GCA_039819115.1 Bacteroidota bacterium | reverse complement strand
ATTCCAAAAGAACAATCGCAGGATGAAAAACGGGTTTCTCTCACTCCGGGCGGTGTATCTATACTAAAAGCTAACGGGCACAATGTAGTTATTCAAAAAGCTGCTGGTGAACATGCCAATTTTACCGACAGAGAATATGCTGATGCCGGAGCTGAAATTGCCTACAGCACGGAAGATGTATTCAAAAAATCTGAACTCATCTTAAAAGTAGCTCCACTCACTGACGAGGAACATCCACTCCTCCAGCCCGACCAATCCATCATTTGTGCAGTGCATATGGGCACGCAGAATGCAGCGGTGCTTAAGGCCATAAGCGAACATTCCGTAACGGCTATTGGTTATGAGTTTATCTGTGGAGAGGATAAAGAATTCCCCATTGTGCGCATGATGCATGAAATCACGGGCTCTATTGCCGTGCAGGTGGCGGCCCATTACCTGGAAAGCAGTCATGGTGGACAGGGTATTATGCTGGGAGGAATTTCAGGAGTACCTCCTGCAACGGTTGTTATCCTGGGAGCCGGAATCACTGGTGAATACGCAGCCAGAACTGCTTTAGGGTATGGTGCACAGGTTTTTATCATGGATACCGACCTGACGCTGCTTCGGAAGATTGAAAATGCACTCGACCGTAGAATTATAACCACTATTGCCAATCAACAATATCTGACCACGGCCCTACGGTTTGCCGATGTTGTGATTGGAGCTGCTATGGCTGAAGGCGACCGTGCTCCATGTTGGGTTACGGAAGAAATGGTGGCTGCCATGAAAAGCGGAAGCGTAATTGTGGATACCGTTATTGATCAGGGAGGGTGTATTGCCACCAGCAAAGCAACCAGTCACTCCAATCCCATCTTTGAGAAGCACGAAATCATACATTATTGTGTGCCTAATATGCCTTCTAATGTAGCCCGCACAGGAACCTATGCCTTAAATAATGTAATTGTACCCTATGTATTGGCCATTGGTGATGCCGGTGGAGTGAAAGAATGCTTGTGGGAAAACCCGGCTCTCCGGAATGGTACCTACGCGTTCAGGCGTCATCTTACCAAAAAGCGCCTCTCCGAAATGTACCCGGAGCTTCCTTTCCGGGAAATTGAAATGCTTATTGCTTCACAAATCTAAGGCTTGCAAACGGCAGAGCCGCTGATTTGATTATATTGCAAACAACCCTTGTGTAAGAGCCCGTTAAACTGCTTTGAGTGAATTTTCCCCCTCTAATTTTCGTCGAATCAACCTCATTAACTGGTTTCTGAGCGTGCCTTTGATGGTCTTGTTCGCATGGCCATTTGTATATGCCGGTCGCCTTATCGGATTAATGGATTTATTCGTGTATCCGGGCGCATTTCTCTTTGCACTCCCGTTTATGATCACCATTTTACACGGACATGTGACCATGGCTCTGGGATCTGCTCACCGGCATTTATACTACGATTGGCTAATGAGCCATCCCTTGTCGTTCGGTTTATTCTTTCACACCGTATTGGTTAGCACACGTTTCCGATTGATCGTTTTGATTGTATCCCTGGTTTTTCTGCCTGTTGGATATGTGTTGGGACTCTAGAAGGCCTCTCCATTCTTAACCCCTTCAACTACCGCCGGATCCAGTAATGTAGAGGTGTCACCTAAGTTATCGAGGTCTTTAGCAGCTACCTTACGTAAGATACGACGCATGATTTTACCGGATCTTGTTTTCGGTAAATCCTTAACAATTTGAAGTTTATCTGGCTTTGCAATGGGACCTATAATCTTAACCACTAAATCCATCAGCTCTTTCTTGAACGCATCACGATCGGTTATTTCCCCCTCGCAAATCAAATACGCATACACGCCCTGCCCTTTAATGTCATGAGGATAACCAACTACGGCTGTTTCCACTACACGTGGATGTTCATCCAGCGCATTTTCAATTTCAGCGGTTCCCAACCGGTGACCTGATACATTTAACACATCATCCACACGCCCTGTGATTCGATAATAGCCATCTTCATCACGTCGACATCCATCACCAGTGAAATAGTACCCTTTGTAGGTACTTAAATAGGTTTGCTTGTATCGCTTGTGGTCCCCATAGACGGTACGCGCAATAGACGGCCAGGGATGTTTAATGCATAAATTTCCCTCTACTCCATTCCCTTGAATCTCCGTACCGTGTTCATCCATCAAAACCGGGAAAATGCCGGGCAAGGGTAAGGTTGCAAAACCGGGTTTAGTAGGAGTTATTCCCGCCAACGGGGAAATCATAATCCCTCCGGTTTCTGTTTGCCACCAGGTATCCACAATGGAACACCGCTCACCCCCAATATGGGTATGATACCAGTGCCAGGCTTCTTCATTAATAGGCTCTCCAACCGTGCCGAGTACCTTTAATGAGCTTAAATCGTACTTCCGCACAAAATCCAAATCGAACGACATTAACGCACGTATGGCGGTCGGTGCCGTATAGAAGTGCGTAACTTTATACTTTTCAACTACCTCCCAAAAACGACCGGCGTCTGGATAGGTGGGTGTACCTTCAAAGATGATACCGGTAGTACCCGTAAATAAGGGACCATAAATAATATAACTGTGACCTGTGATCCAACCTGCATCAGCTGTACACCAATACATATCATCGGCACCAACCTGAAATACGTTACGGAACGAATAACTGGTGTACACCATGTATCCACCGCAGGTATGAACCACGCCTTTTGGTTTTCCTGTCGATCCGGACGTGTACAAAATAAAAAGCGGGTCTTCCGCGTCCATTTCCACAGCTTCATGCTCCTTAGAAGCATTTCTAATCAGGTTATGCCACCAGCGATCACGACCTTCCACCCAATTGATATCCCGGTTTGTGCGCTGGCAGACAATGACACTTTCGACCGAAGGACTCGTTTCCAACGCTTCATCTGAAATATCTTTAAGGGGCACATGTTTATCTCCCCGACGAAGGCCGTCATTCGTGATCAGCATTTTGGCCTGACAATCGTTAATACGTTCACTCAGCGATTGAGCCGAAAACCCGGCAAATACGATGGAATGTACAGCTCCGATACGGGCACAAGCTAAGGCAGCAATAATCAATTCAGGGGTCATTGCCATATAAATACATACACGGTCCCCTTTCGTAATCCCTTTACTTTCCAGCACATTACTAAACCTGCACACGTCTTCATGAAGTTGTTTGAACGTGATGGTTCTCCGGAATGAATCAGGGTGGTTCGGCTCAAAAATAAACGCCGTTTTATTACCAATGGTATTCAGATGGCGATCTAACGCGTTCTCTGTTATATTTAGTTTTCCTCCAACAAACCATTCAATATCAGCCGTATCGAATCCCCCTTTTTGAACCTTATCCCATCGTTTACGCCAATAAAATGTTCCGGCTTCATGATCCCAGAACTTCAACCGGTCTTTCTCACTCTCGGCGTAGTTCGTATGATATTGATTGTACGATTTTATATTTAACCACATTCCAGATTTCCCGTTTATTATAATGCGTTGGATGTTGTGATTTTTTATGCGGATAAGCAAGTCCATTGTTAATCAACTCAAAATGAACGAATGGCCCTATACAATTCTTTGTGTACCCATGCTGTAACCCCCTTCCCCTTATCTGATGACTGGCAAAGGCTATTCCGTAGTTAATGAGTGGTTCTCTTCTAAAGGATGGAACACATTCCCCTTCCAGGAAGAATGCTGGAACAGGGTTCTTTCCGGAAAGAACGGCCTTCTCAATGCACCTACCGGTAGTGGTAAGACCTACGCGTTATGGATGCCCAATGTAATTCGCTGGGTGGATCAGCATCCCGACACGTATACTCAAAAAACAAAAAACGGACTTCGCGTATTGTGGGTTACTCCACTTCGGGCCCTCGCAAAAGACATTCAAAGTGCAATACAGACTTCTCTTAATGAGATGAATATCCCCTGGGAAGTTGGTCGCCGGACAGGAGACGTATCGACCGCAGAAAAACAAAAGCAAAACAGGCGCATGCCGGAAGTATTACTTACCACACCGGAAAGTATACATGTACTTCTGGCCCAAAAGGATAACATCCGGCACTTCAGAAATCTGGATGCCATCGTCATTGATGAATGGCATGAGCTTCTTGGGTCGAAACGGGGCATTCAAACTGAACTGGCACTCTCCCGCTTGCGTGCTTTACGACCAAACCTATCCGTTTGGGGGATTTCAGCTACTATCGGCAACCTCCAGGAAGCACTGGAAGTATTACTGGGCTCAGACTATGATCCGGATAAAACCACCATTGTTAAGGCAGACATCAAAAAGAACCTGCAAATTCATTCCATTCTGCCAGACGATGTTGAAACGTTTCCCTGGTATGGACATTTAGGGTTGAACTTACTTGAAAAGGTCTTACCGGTCATTGATCAGCACCATTCCACCCTCGTCTTTACCAATACGAGGGCACAATCTGAACTATGGTTCCAGAAAATCCTGGAAGTTCGTCCCGACCTGGCCGGCTCACTTGCCATTCATCATGGCGCACTGGATCGCAAAGTTAGAGAATGGGTGGAAGCTGCCCTTCATGAAGGATCACTAAAAGCGGTGGTTTGTACATCCAGTTTAGACTTAGGAGTTGATTTCCGACCGGTTGATACCGTCGTGCAGGTTGGTAGTCCTAAAGGGGTGGCCCGGTTCCTTCAACGCGCGGGGCGGAGTGGTCATCGTCCGGATGCTACCAGTAAGATTTTCTTTGTCCCGACTCATGCCCTGGAGTTGATTGAGGCAGCTGCACTGAAATCAGCCATAGATGAACGTGAGATGGAGAGTCGCCCTCCAATCCTCAAACCTTATGATGTACTTATACAGTACCTCGTCACACTTGCTGTTTCTGATGGGTTTTATCCAGACGACATATACCCGGAAGTCGTTTCTACCTTCGCATATCAAACCCTTACTCCGGAGGAATGGACATCCATCCTCGAATTTATAACGGTTGGAGGCAAATCATTGGGTCGGTACCCGGAATACCAACGTGTAGACAAAATGGAGGACGGACTATACAAAGTAACCAACCGTTCCATTGCACGACGGCATCGCATGACGATTGGTACCATAGCCAGTGATGCAATGCTGCGGGTAAAGTATATGAGCGGTGGTAACCTGGGGTCAGTGGAAGAATGGTTTTTATCGCAGCTAAACCCGGGAGATAAGTTCTGGTTTTCCGGTAGAATCCTGGAATTGGTTAAGATCAAAGATATGACTGCCTTTGTAAAACGTACAAAGGGAACAAAGGCAAAAACACCGAGCTGGATGGGTGGCCGTATGTCACTTTCGTCAAACATGACCACCATTCTGCGCCGCAAAATGAGAGAAGCTATTGATGGTACGTCGAATGATGAGGAACTGACTGTAATACAACCCATTCTGGATGTACAGAAAAAATGGTCTATCCTGCCAAATGAAGATGAATTCCTCATCGAAAAAACCAAATCACGGGAAGGATATCATGTGTTTTTTTATCCCTTCGAAGGACGATATGTACATGAAGGAATGTCGTCTCTTATTGCTTACCGTTTATCACGCAGTATGCCCATTACGTTTTCAATCGCCATGAATGACTATGGATTTGAGCTGCTATCAGACCAGGAAATACCCATTGAGCAAGCGGTACAGGATGGACTTTTTTCCCCGGAAAACCTCGTTCCTGATATTATGGCCAGTTTAAATGATACAGAGCTGGCAAAACGCCGGTTCAGAGAGATTTCCCAGATTTCCGGTCTTGTCTTTGTTGGTTTTCCCGGCGAAGCACGTAAAAGCAAGCATCTTCAGATGAGTAGCAGTTTGTTTTTTGATGTATTCTCAGAATATGAACCCGAACACCTCCTTCTCCAGCAGGCCTACGACGAGGTGTTATTTTACCAGTTAGATGAAGTCAGGCTCAGAAAAGCTCTTGAAAAAATTAAACAGGGTAAGATTCGTATCTTGAATGTAGAACGATTCAGTCCCTATGCATTTCCAATAATGGTTGACCGCCTCAGAGAAAAGATGAGCTCAGAAAAACTTCTGGATCGTATCAAAAAGATGACTCAACAACTTGAAAAACATATCCGTTAGTGAATACCTACTCCTTCACCTGGAAAGGTCAAGAACTCGAATTACTTTCTCAAAAAGCGTTGCTCTGGAAGGCAGAATCCATCTTGATTGTCGCAGATGTACACCTTGGTAAATCAGGACATTTCAGAAAGCATGGTATTCCGGTACCTGATACGGTAAATAATGCAAATCTGAGGCTGTTATCTACACTCATCGAACAGTATAAACCTGGCCGTCTGATCTTTCTTGGAGACCTGTTCCATAGTGACCCAAATGAAGAATGGGAGGAATTTGCTTATTGGAGGTCTTCCTGGAACTCCGTGGATATGCTTCTCACAATGGGTAACCACGAAATTGCCGATGTAAGCGATTATTCGCGCATCGGTCTGACCTGTTCCAATTCCATCGAATTAGACCCCTTTGTATTTGTACACGACACCGAAGCCACACCAGTAACCCACACCTCCCTTCATCCGGTTCAAGGTCATATACACCCGGCTGTACTTTTAAAAGGACAAGGCCGACAATATGTGCGGGTACCCTGTTTTCTTTTTACGGAACATCGTGTTCTACTACCCGCTTTTGGATCCTTTACGGGTTCCTATCTCATTTCACCAAAAGAAAATGAACACACCTTTGCTGTTGCGGAAGATCATGTACTCCCCATACACCCAAAAATGATCCTTAAATGAATATCCGTTACACTCTTTTTTTGTTAGCTATACCTACTGTTTTTGTGATATTTTCGGTCATTACCCCAAAAGCGTTACACGCTCAAAATTCTTTTTTTGAAGCTGATTTATCCACAAAAAAGTCCAAAGAAGTACAACAATCGGGTATGATTGTGCTCGGGACATGGGCCACATTAAACATTCTGACAGGAGCATTTGGGAGCCAGCTTACCTCATCAAATACGCGCTATTTTCACCAGATGAATGCTGGATGGGGTGCCATAAACCTTGGAATTGCTGGATTTAGTTACTATTCGTTGATGAGTTTTGATCCAACAACTCTTACGCTTCAGGAAGCAATAACCAAAACTTCAAATCTGGACAAATTGTTGTTACTTAACATGGGGTTAGACCTAGGTTATATAGGACTTGGGGCTTTTCTTTGGGAACGGGGAATCAGAAAGAATTCGTACCGTCTGCAAGGGTTTGGTCAATCAATAATTTTGCAGGGGGCCTTTCTTTTTTTCTTTGATATTGGATTTTATCTCTTGCACAGCAAACATTCAGCAGCTCTGATTAAGCTTACAGAAAATATTGAGTTTTCAGGATCAGTTTTAAGGATAGGATTCTGATTAAGCGTTTGATTTTCGCTTAAAACAGTGATGTAAGCGGTTCAATATTCTTGATTTACGGGTTCTCACATTAGCACTGGATAAATCAAACTTTTCCTGAGCTTCTTCAGTACTGGCATCAGGGTTTTCCATGAAGTATGAGATGAAAGCCTTGGCATGATCCTGAAGCTCCTCTAAACATTCTTCTAAAAAACGTTGTCGTTCTTTATCCAATAACCGCTGGTATTGCTCTTCTGGCTCATAGAGCTCATTCATTGCATGCTCTTCATATTCAAAACGATGTTGACGTTTCTGATACCGCAGGTATTCATGCCGACTTGATTTGATTAAATAGCTGAAGATGTATTTATGATTCTTGATCTTATCCTTCCGGATCTGCTCAAACACATCAAGAAAAGCCTGTTGCACACATTCTTCTGCCGCATTTCTGTCTGCATTCATTACAACAATCAAATAATCTTGCAACCGTGGTATAACCTCCTGAACCAGGTCGTTGATAGTAACACTATCCCCATTTTGAATAGCATCGATAAGTTCGGAATAGTCTACACGGGGGTTAGCCAAAGTAAGTCGGTTGTTAGCAAATGATTAAAGCCAGGTTAGCCACTGAGCGCCAATATAAAAGGAAGATGGAATCATAAAAAAGAAAAATGAGCCCCGTTTTATACACCACCGCTTATAATATTAGCAAATTTTAATATTTACTTGATTTAGAAAAAAAACAAACCTTAGATTTTACCTGTAACAAACAGGAGTATGTAAACTCTTTGTTTTAACCAAAAAATTGTAAATAAAAAAGCTATTGAGAATAAACGCTGTAACATCTTGATTACAAAATTCTCTTAGACTTAACCATTAATATATCTATTGATTCTAGCTATGAAAACGCTCAAGTCTCTGTTCGCTATCACTGCCATCGTAACCCTTTCTTTCGGATGTGCTTCGGTCACCTCTGCTGACCTGGACCAACCCGAAATGGAAACTCCTGAAATCGAAGCTCCTGAAGCCGTGTTCGAAGGCGATGGCGGAATGAAGCCCATCATCGAACGACCTAAACTGTAATTCTATCCTCTCACTCTATTTTTATCCCATACTATCATGAAAACGCTCAAGTCTCTGTTCGCTATCACTGCCATCGTAACCCTTTCTTTCGGATGTGCTTCGGTCACCTCTGCTGACCTGGACCAACCCGAAATGGAAACTCCTGAAATCGAAGCTCCTGAAGCCGT
>JBCBST010000131.1:0-8606 GCA_039819115.1 Bacteroidota bacterium | reverse complement strand
TATAGAAGCTGGTATCCAGGATTTACTGGATCAAAATCCGGAATTAGAAGATGTTTTTATCATTCCGCTGTATCCGCAATATGCTATGGCAACCACCGAAACCGTACTTGAACAAGCTAAGGTGGTCATGCTTGAGCATTTCCCTCAGCTTAATGCCATCATTAAGGAACCGTTTTACAACGACCCTTTATACATCAAAGCACTTGCGGAGAGCATGAAACCCTATCTGACCGACGACATTGATCATTTACTCTTCTCCTACCATGGAGTACCCGAACGTCATATAAAAAAGCGGGATATTACAGGAGACCATTGCCTGAAATGCGAAAATTGTTGTGACGTCGCTTCGCCGGCTCATGCCTTTTGTTATCGGCATCAGGATCTGATGACAACCAAACAGGTGGCTGAATATCTGAACTTAGATCCCGCATCGTATAGCAATGCTTTTCAATCTAAGCTTGGTGTAGATCCCTGGCTTACCCCTGCCACCGATAAAGAGTTAATACGACTCGCCAAAGAAGGAAAAAAGAAAGTTGCCGTTGCTTGTCCTGCATTTATCTCCGACTGTATTGAAACACTGGAAGAAATTGGTATACGCGGAGAAGAGGATTTTGTAGAAGCCGGAGGAGAAGAATTAAAACTAATTCCATGTGTTAATGACCATGACCTATGGATTGACGCACTGGAAGCGTGGTGCTCCACCATTTTACAGCCGAAAGCTGCTCTTATTAGCTCATGACAGGATTTCATCGCACGCACCGTCCTGTAATCATTCTTGGAGGTGGTATCAGTGGGTTAGCTACTGCATATTATCTCAAGAAAAAAGGGGTTGATGTTACCCTTTTAGAAAAGGAAAAACAGGCTGGAGGTGTGATCCGATCCGAGTTTCAATATGGGTGTATGCTGGAATTTGGCCCTAACACCATGAGAGATAAACACGGCAACATTGCTGCTATTGCCTCGGATATTGGATTAGAGGAAGATTTGATTGAAATATCAGAAGCCTTTAAAACACGATATGTCGTACAAAATCGGGAGCTATCTGCACTATCGTCTCACCCACTTTCCATATTTTACTCCCGGCTCCTCTCTCTTTCCGGGAAATGGAGCATTTTAAAGGAGTTGTTTAAAAGAACCACTCCTCCAAGAGAAGAAAGTGTCGGGACTTTTATTGAGCGGAGATTTGGGAAAGAAATTACTTCCAAACTAGCCGAACCATTATTCAAAGGTATTTATGCCTGTGATCTGTATCAACTCGATAAAGACTTTGTACTACCAGAAGTCTCCACATTTGAACAGACATATGGTTCCGTTTTGAAGGGGTTTATGAAAGAGAAAAGAAATTCCCCTTCTCCAACGGTTCTCTCGTTCAGAAACGGGCTGCAACAGCTACCTCATACTCTGTCTCAATGGTTGAATCCTCATATTGAACATCAAAAAGCGTGTTCTATTACCAAACAGGGTGACGGGTATGCTATAGAAACCGATACGACATCGTTCACAGCTGATCACGTCATTTCCACCCTCCCTGCTTATGTACTTGAACACGTTATAGACGATGCATTTACCGAGCTTAAAACACACCTGAATCGTATTTCATATACCCCCATCTTATCGGTACAGCTCATTTACAAAGAACTCCATTCTCAAACCCAAAAAGGATTCGGTTTCCTGGTGCCGTCTACAGAACGCCTCTCCTTAATGGGTGCTATATGGCGTGATCAGATCTTTCCGGACATGTATTCCAATGGATACCGGGTTTTCAATCTGTTGATCCATGGAGATCAGGTTAAACAAGAAAACAATACAGAGTCTGAAGTATCTGTCATAGATCGAGTCATTGATGAATTCAAAGACATTATGAATATAAACGAGAACCCGGATTATGTGCTCCACCGCTACTGGGAAAACGCAATACCTCGCTATGAGGTAGGACATAAGCGATGGATAGACGAGCTTGAGAACATCAGTTCTCAGCTTAAAGGCTTTCATGTTGGAGGAAACTATAGGTGGGGTGCAAGTATAGCCGATTGTGTGGAAGGAGCCCACAAGTTAAGTAATGCCTTGACACCAAAGGCTTTCCAGAATGTGACCTTTGCAGCATCTTCACATAATCTTCATATAAACTCATAAACTTTAGCCGGCTACTCTAGATTGAAAAACTATACATGACATTTGGTGTAATTGGGATCTCTCACTGGAAAAGTGATCTATCCATCAGAGAACAAGTATCCCTGAATAGTATTAAACAGCAAGAGCTCATCAGGCAACTCGCGCCCGAGGTTGGTGGAGTTATTGTGCTAAATACATGTAATCGTATTGAGGTGTATGCCTGCTGTGACCCCAAAGAATTGATCCCTGAATTTTGTAAGATTTCTGGTATTACCCCTGAGTTATTTCGTTCGTTTGGATACAGTTACCGAAACGATGACGCCATTCACCACTTATATAAGGTCGGACTCGGACTGGATTCTCAAATCCTTGGAGATGTGCAAATCATACAGCAGTTGAAAAAGGCATATCATCGATCGAAGTCCGTTCATTTTACCGGAACATTTCATGACCTGATTCATTCCGTATTTCGCGCCCACAAACGAACCCGAACGGAAACTTCTTTTGGCACTGGCGCTGCATCGGTTGGTTATGCCGCTACTCAAATTGTTTCGAATACGTTTAAGGACTTATCCAGGGTACGTGTACTGCTTATTGGTGCGGGGAAAATGGGGCAGAACTCATGCAGCAATTTGATATCAAATGGTGTGGAATACATCACAGTAATTAACCGCACCTATAATCGTGCCCTTGCACTTGCCAATCGATTCAATATTAAAGCCCTAGAGATAGAGCATTTTTCTGAAGAACTCACAAAGGCGGATGTAATCGTTACCGCTACAGGATCTGAACAACCCATTATCAAAGCTTCTGAGTTGAAGCAACTACCCTACAAAAAACGATTAATTCTGGATTTATCAGTCCCCAGAAATGTAGATCGCGATGTACAACAAGTAGATGGAGTTCATCTTGTAGATATGGACTCCATTGCACAGGCCAACCATGAAGCGATTCAGAATCGTAAACAACTAATCCCGCAGGTAGCTACTATTCTTGAAGAGGAAAAGGCTGGTTTTTTAAGAAAAGTACAGCGTAAAGAGGCTATCGTTCCTACCATCACTCATATCCATACGCATTTGGATTCCATAGCCGAGTCCGAATTAGATCGTTTAAAGAATCAGTTGGATGAGGAAGCATTCCTTAAGCTACAGGAGTTCGCGCACCGTTTAAAAAAGAAGGTTCTCGCTATTCACATAGACCAGCTGGAAGAAGGTTTACTCCCTTCATGATAGTACGTATAGGTACCCGTAATAGCGATCTTGCGCTTTGGCAGGCGCACTATATCCGTACAAAGCTTAGTGAGTTGGATATTAAAATCGAGATCCTTGAGATTGAATCATTTGGTGACCGGATTCAGGATATACCCATTCATAAATTGGGAGACAAAGGCGTATTTACAAAAGCGTTAGATGAGGCTCTTATCAATAACGATATTGACCTCGCTGTACACTCTCTGAAGGATGTACCAACAGTATTACATGAAGAGCTTGTACTATGCGCGGTTCCAACTCGTGAAAATCCCTTTGATGTGCTCGTCAGATCACATCAATCAGATTCGAATGCCAAACAGCGTATCATCGCAACCGGAAGTATTCGCAGGACAGCTTTTTGGAAAAACAGGTTTCCTGAAGATTCGGTAATCGGACTTAGGGGAAATGTACCCACTCGTATTCGAAAAATAGATACTCAAGACTGTTATGGAGGCATTTTTGCGTATGCAGGACTGCACCGCCTACAGCTTGATGGTAGAATTTCCCAGGTTCTGACGTGGATGGTCCCCGCTCCGTCGCAAGGGGCATTGGGAATTATTATCCGAAAAGATTCGACATTACATCAAACCATATCCCAGCTTGAAGACCCATATGCACGACGGTGTGTTGATATCGAGCGTTCATTTATGAATAAGCTGGAAGCCGGATGCTCATCACCGGTAGGAGGATATGCGCATATCAAAGACCAACAGTTACTGTTTCATGGCACAGTATTATCGGTAGATGGGCGTACGCGAATCGACATTAACAAACAGATACCGGTAGATTCTGCCCATACCGATCGGGGTAAAGAGTGGGCTGAGGAAGCGCTTGAACAAGGTGCCTCTGCCCTTGTACATCGTCATACAGAACGGGGATAAGCTCTATGCCAACAAAACAAAGCATTCTGTTTACCCGCACACTTTCCGCTGAGCAGAGAGTGCTTTGCGAACAATTACACGTTCCGCATACCGACATTCCATTTATAAACATACAACCACGCCCTTCTTCTTCATGGATTAGCTCGATTGCAGATACAGCAGAAGCCTGGGTTTTCACCAGTTCTAATGCAGTAAACGCCGTCGTTCTGGAAAAAAACGATCTGATAATCCCCGATTTATTATTCGCTGTGGGGCCTAAGGTGCGCTCGTTGCTCACTTTGCTAGAAAAGCCAGTGCACATGCCCACAGAGTATAACGCAAAAGCATTGGCTGATTTAATCGCGTCACATAGGATTTCTGAAGTCATACATTTTTGTGGAAACATCAAACCGACATCTGTTTCTGATCACCTACCCCACGATACTACCGTACATGAAATTGAAGTATATGATACGTCGCTAACTCCACAGCAGGTTGATCAGGATATATTTACGAAGATCGTGTTTATGAGCCCAAGTGCCGTTCGCTCGTTCAGTCAGCATAATCCCTTTCTACCGCATGTAACCTACTACTCCATTGGCCCATCCACCACCCATGAACTAAATGATTTAGGTGCTGGAAAAATAAAAGAAGCCACGGAAGCAACCTTTGCTTCACTGGTAAGAACATTGAATACTTAACTGCTTATGACTTTTCCTGAAATGAAAAACCGCCTTATGCTGGATGTGCTCGAAAGAAAACCTGTCGAGCGAATTCCGGTTTGGATGATGCGACAAGCCGGCAGATATTTACCCGAATATCGGGAGCTACGTAATAAATATTCGTTTTTTGAGCGGGTTAAAACACCTGAAATTGCCTGTGAAATCACCATACAGCCTGTCGACCTTGTTGGTACAGACGCGGCTATTCTATTCTCAGACATTTTAGTTCTGATTGAATGTCTTGGTGTAGAAGTTCAGCTTAAACCGGGTTTTGGACCATTTTTACCTGATCCAATACAAACGGTAGAAAAAGCACGTACCATCTCACCGATTCCGGCTATTGAACAGTTAAGCTATGTATATGATGCCCTGACCCTAACCCGCAAAACCTTAGATGGTCGTGTCCCTTTAATCGGCTTTGCCGGTGCTCCATGGACTCTTTTTTGTTATCTGGTAGAAGGTCAGGGTTCAAAAACATTTTCCACGGCAAAGTCTTTCCTTTTTGCTCAACCCAAAGCAGGTCAACATCTCCTGGAACTGATGACAGCGCTAACCATTGAGTACTTACACGCTCAGGTTGCGGCAGGCGCACAGGTATTGCAAGTATTCGAGTCCTGGGCGGCTGCATTGGCACCAAAAGACTTTCTGGAGTATGCCTATCCTTGCTTAAAGGCAATTGCCGATGAAGATTACGGAGTGCCCCTCATTTTATTCTGCAAAGATGCTGAATGGTCGTATGCTCGTTTTACCGATTCTAACGTACATGCTTTTGGAATGGGTTGGGGGTGCAACCCTGCTGATGCCCGCGCATATGCAGGCCAGGATATGGTGGTTCAGGGAAATTTTGACCCTTCAAAATTATTAGCAGACCCAGATACAATCGCTACAGAAACCAAAGCTATGGTCCAGGAATTTGGTGCCAGAAACTATATAGCAAACCTTGGGCACGGTATTCTACCCAATGTCCCTGTGGAACATGCCCGTCATTTCATAAAAACAGTTCAGGAAATCAACATCAATCAGCTATGAAAGTCTCTCGTAAAGACGAATTTACAGCGTTCATCAAAAGTGTGCAGCAGCATATCTGTGATGGTATTGAACAACACGAACCGACTAGAAAGTTCGTGATTGATGACTGGAAAAGAGATGGATTTGGCTATGGAAGTACTCGAGTACTTTCGGATGGGGACGTTATTGAAAAAGGAGGAGTTAATATTTCCGTGGTAGGCGGCGAACTACCTGAATCGCTCAGGGATAAACTTGGTGTCGAAGATTCTGAGTTCTTTGCCTGTGGAATATCATTAGTGATCCATCCAAAAAACCCTTTCGCTCCAACGGTTCATGCAAACTATCGATATTTCGAAATGTATGACAAAGAAACAAAAGCTATTAAAGATCAATGGTTTGGAGGAGGTGCTGATCTTACCCCCTACTACTTGTTCCCCGAGGATGCCATTCATTTTCATACCATCCACAAAGACGTGTGCGATCAGTTTGACGATACCTTTTATAGCCGGTTTAAAAGCGAATGCGATGCGTATTTCTTCAATCATCACAGAAATGAAAGCAGAGGAATTGGCGGGTTATTCTTTGATTATTTAAGACCAACAGATACGGATCATCTCGATCATCTTTTCAGTTTTTGTAAAACAGCAGGGTATGCCTTCACCGATGCGTACCTACCTATTTTATCCAGAAGAAAAGACATGACCTATACCCCTGAAAACCGATATTGGCAGGAGTTAAGAAGAGGTCGTTACGTAGAATTTAATCTGATTCACGATCGTGGCACACTATTTGGACTCAAAACAAAAGGGAGAATCGAATCTATTTTAATGAGCCTTCCACCAAGAGTTCGCTGGGATTACGATACACATCCTGAAACTGGCACCCCCGAAGCCGAACTGTTAGCCCATCTCCGACCTGTTGACTGGATTAACCTAACCGACACAGAAACATAATGCCATTTCCCGATCAACGTCCCAGAAGATTACGCGCTACTTCTTCTATACGAGACCTGGTACAGGAACACCGGCTTTCCCCTACCGATTTTATTGCTCCTGTTTTTGTAGTGGAAGGAAAACAGACAAAAGAAGAAATACCAAGTATGCCTGGCTATTACCGATATAGCCTCGATACACTCCCACAAGAATTGGAAGAACTATGTGCTGCTGGTATACGCTCTGTTCTTGTTTTTGTAAAAGTACCTGATGAGAAAAAAGACAACTCCGGTACAGAAGCACTGAATTCGGAAGGGTTAATGCAACGCACCATCAGGTATATCAAACGTGAATTCCCAGACCTGATCGTCATGTCTGATGTGGCTCTTGATCCGTATTCATCATTCGGGCATGATGGTATTATCCAAGACGGGGTCATCATTAATGATCGTACGGTAGATGTATTGGCTAAGATGTCGGTTTCGCATGCTGAGGCCGGAGCTGACTTCGTTGCCCCATCCGATATGATGGATGGTCGTATAAAAGCGATACGAAACGCACTAGACGATATATCGTGCCAGGATACCGGTATTATGGCGTACAGTGCAAAATATGCTTCCTCATTTTATGGCCCCTTCCGGGATGCATTGGACTCAGCACCCGGATTTGGAGACAAAAAAACGTACCAGATGAACGTAGCGAATGCCAAAGAGGCACTTCGTGAAATTGAACTGGATATTGAAGAAGGTGCAGATATCGTTATGGTTAAGCCGGGAATGCCTTACCTGGATATCATTCTTCGTGCCAACCAGACCTTTAATACTCCCATAGCTGCTTATCAGGTATCTGGTGAATATGCAATGATTAAAGCAGCCTCCCGCCAGGGCTGGATACATGAGATCGATGCCATGCTCGAAGCGCTTATCGGATTTAAGCGTGCCGGAGCTGATTTAATTGCCACCTACTTCGCAAAACAAGCCGCCAAACATCTTTGACCCTTTTTTTGATGACACCTGATATCAACGAACAGCTATATAAACGGGCACGTAAAACCATTCCTGGAGGGGTAAACTCTCCGGTCAGAGCATTTAACGCCGTGGGTGGTAATCCTGTATTTATGAGTAAAGCATCAGGGGCTTATTTGTATGATGAAGCAGGAAACCGATACATCGACTACATTGGATCGTGGGGGCCTATGCTGCTTGGTCATGCCGATCCGGATGTGACAAAAGCAATTACTGAGACGGCTGAAAAATCAACCTCTTTTGGTGCTCCTACCGAACTGGAAATCAAGATGGCCGAACTCATTGTCTCGGCTATACCAGGTGTGGATAAAATCCGCATGGTTAACTCCGGCACAGAAGCATGTATGAGTGCCATACGCCTTGCCCGTGGATATACCGGTAAAAATAAGATCATAAAGTTTAAGGGGTGCTACCATGGCCATGGCGATTCGTTTTTGATTGAAGCCGGGAGTGGAGCATTAACACTCGGTACACCAAGCAGCCCAGGGGTAACTCCAGGTACTGCTTCTGATACCCTCATTTCACACTATAACGATCTGGAGCATGTTCGCATGCTGGCTGAGGCAAACAAAGGTGAGATCGCTGCCATTATCCTGGAGCCTGTAGCCGGCAACATGGGGTGTATTCCACCAAACAATGAGTTTTTAAAAGGATTGCGATCATTGTGTGATAATGAGAACAATACCCTCATTATCAC